>CAYNOE010000008.1:11061-29800 GCA_964398745.1 uncultured Lachnobacterium sp. | reverse complement strand
GTATGTTTAACCATTTCCTGTTAATCTGTTACTGCAGAGATGAAAATAACAGTGATAAAGGAGGAACTTATGGAATATGTGGTAGACACTTGCGCGCTGACAAAACAGTTCCGAAAGCATAAAGCAGTAAACAATATCAGCCTGCATATCAAAAGAGGGGAAATCTACGGCTTTATTGGAAGAAACGGTGCCGGAAAAACAACTTTTATGAAGATGGTATGCGGGCTTTCTGTACCGACGTCAGGAGAACTGAAACTGTTTGGTGCGGCAGGAAAAGAAGCTGCAAAGTACCATAGCCGTATCGGCAACCTGATTGAACAGCCCGGATTGTACAGCGAGATGACTGCATGGGAAAATCTGCACATGAAATGCCTTGCGCTTGGAATCCATGAAGAAGATTATGAGAACAGGCTGCTTGCCACCGTTGGACTGGCGGACGCAGGAAAGAAACGTGTCAGACAACTGTCCCTCGGAATGAAACAGCGTCTGGGAATTGCCATGGCACTGGTGGGAAAACCAGACCTGCTGGTTCTGGACGAACCGGTCAATGGACTGGACCCACAGGGAATTGCAGAAGTCAGAAAGCTTTTATTAAAACTGAAAGCCGAAAAAAATATGACTATTTTAATCTCAAGCCATATTCTGGAGGAACTTTATAAAGTGGCGGATACCTTTGGCATTATACACAACGGAGTACTGGTTCAAGAGCTTTCCAAGGAGGAGTTATATGAAAAATGCAGTGATTACACTGAAATCGTCACGAAAGATGCAAAGAAAGCATGTCCGGTGATTGAGCAGATAGGTTTTCAGCATTACCAGATTATGCCGGATAACAGTATCCGTGTTTTTGACATAGTACCGGACTCCGGAAAACTGAATGCAGAACTGGTAAATGCGGGCTGTATGGTAGAGTCCATGCATACGGTATCCGGTAACCTGGAAGAGTATTTTCTGAATCTGACAAGGGATTAGGGGGTGATGGAATGGTTAATCTGATTAAAATGAACTTATACCGGATGGTAAGAACAACCAGTTTATGGATTGTGATGATTATCATGGTTGCAACCTGCGCTTTTTCCGGGTGTAAGCAGGTCGTGTCCATTGAAGGTAATACTTATGGGACTGGCTACCATGATCCTTTCATTGGTATGGATCTTTTGTTCCGGCTGCCTGGGAGTAAGATGGGGGTAAACCCCTCTTTTCCGGAGATATTCAGTTCTGATTTATCGACAGGAACTTTACTTGTGTTCCTCTCGGTTGCCTGCGCCATATTCTATGGAGGAGAAATAAAAAGCGGCTTTCTGAAAAATATTGTGGGACAGACAAGGGATAAAACAGATATTTTCTGGTCGAAGTTTATCGCCACCATACTTCTTGCCCTGTGTATGATGCTGTTCTGGGGCATCACGAAGTTTATTACATTAAAAACATTGCTTCCAAAAGAGTTTCCAATGCCCTTTGCGTGCGAATGCCAGAGCGCGCTTCCGTTTCTGTTCGTGGGGAGTTTTATCTTACACCTTGCATTTGCAGGGGGAGTCGTGCTCGTTACCATGTTATGCAAAAGTTCAACCGTGGGCTGTATTATTGGAACACTTTCCGCCTTTGGCATGCCGGCTGGTTTTCTGGGTATGATGGAAGAATCTTACAAGGTGGATCTGGTGAAATATCTAGTATCAACGGGTGTACACAATATGCGAATTTCCACAATTTATAATGAGTGGATCGGATATTCGGTAAATGATATTTATTTTGCACTGGGCACAGGATTTTTCTTTTTCATTCTTTATGAAGTGATGGGAGCGGTTTATTTTACTAAAAAAGATGTGGAATAAGAAAGCTGAACTGATGATAGAAAATAAAGGCGGAAAATTATATGAAATGGTTTTGTATTGGAACAAAAGTTTTATTGTTTCTCATTTTGATAAAATACTGGCTTTACAGGCGGCAGATTCATGAAATCTGCCGCCAATTGGACTTTATGCAAAATGAAACCACAAATAAAAGAATCCAGACAGATTTGTCCAAGAAAGAAATTATAAATCTTGCGGAGCAGATTAACTGTATGGCAGACAGAAAGGAAGAAGAAAGTCTTTCCATTAAGAGTAAAGAGCAGCAGTTAAAGGAAACGCTGGCAAATATATCGCATGATATCCGTACACCTCTCACATCCATGAAAGGTTTTTTTGAGTTATATACGCAGGAAGGAGAGCTGGAAAAAAAGGAGTATTTTGAGCAGGTAATCCGGGAAAAAATGGATGATTTAACAGTTCTGCTGGAGGAGCTTTTCACCTATACAAAACTGCAGAATGAAACATACGAACTGCATCTTATGCAGCAGGATTTTACGAAGCTGGTACTGGACAGTCTGTTTTCCTTTTACGGACAGTGGAAGGAAAAAGGAATTTCCCCCGTCCTGTCTGTGGATGAGGATACCATAATGGTTTTATGTAATGATACGGCGGTCAGGCGTATTCTTACCAATGTTCTGCGCAATGCCATGTTGCATGGGGACGGGAATATTGAAATATGCTATCAGGTGAAAAAAGACGGTGTGTTATTCCGGTGCTGTAACGGATTCCAAAGCGCTGGGGAACCGGACATGGAGCGCGTGTTTGAACGTTTTTACAAAGGGGACAGCGCCCGCCGGGAGACTTCCAGCGGACTGGGACTGTCCATTGCAAAGGAGCTGGCGCTGCGGATGGACGGGAGCATGGAAGCACGGACAGAAGACGGGCGGTTTCTGGTGGAACTCGTATTTCCCCGTGCAGGGGCTGGGTTATTTTTTATGGGCTGATTTATAATATTTCCAGTATGGAATTGCGAATGCTATAAACATTACCAGATATACTACAAACATTACGCAGAAAAACACCAGTAAACCATAGTTGAAAGGTGTATGAACCCGGCTTTGCATAATAATTTGCGGGATAATTATCGAAAAGAACATTACAACAAGAGGTATCATACGCCCCGTAAAAACCCGTTTCATCATATCCAGCCGGGAAGCATCGTCACAGAAGATGCCCTCCTCTGTTTTTTCCATTTCAGAAGCTGCCTTGCGAAAATAACTGTAACCTACATAGTTCTGTAAATATTCCCAGCCGCAGTCCCTGAAGAGCTGAATATATTCGTTTTTTTGAAAAGTGCTTTCAGAATTGTAGTCTAACTGGTAGATCATATCTTTTGGTTCACATTTTTTAAAATGATACAGACAAAGACCATTTACCGCGACAAATTCCCAGCCTTTTTTATGCTGTTCCCTTAAATACTTTTCTTCTTTCTTCCATTCGGGAATAGAAAAAAATTTAATTTCGGTTTTGAAATTTTCCATATTATTTTGCCTCCGTCATGTTTTTATATAAGCGCTCAATCCGCTTCATTTCCAAATCAAGCACTTGTTTTCCAAGCTCTGTAATACAATAAATTTTGCGGTTTTCCTCTTCCCTGATAAATTGAATCAGACCGTCTTTTTCCATTTTTGACAGACTTCCGTACAACGTTCCCGGACTGATTTTTATTTCTCCGTGCGTTAACTGTTCTGTTTTTTTTACAATACCGTATCCATGTGCTTCTTCCCTCAGACACAGCAAAATGTAAAAACCTGTTTCGGTCATTGGTACATATACTTTTTTAATATGACTATCCATGATACCACCTTACTCAGCACTGCTATATATTGAACTTCGATATGTACAGTATAGCACTGCGATATAGTAATGTCAAGGGAAAAATGTTAAACAGATGGACTGTTGTCAATAACATGCCAAAATGATATAATCAAGAAAATTACAGCATCATTGTCTGCAGCATATTTTAAGCAGTTGCGGCAATGGTGGAATAAAATATCGGAGGAGGGAAAAACAGTGTTTAAATTTGAAAAATCAGAAACAATGCTGGAAAACGGCGGGGGATTGAATATTGCGGATCTGCTTGATATTGATGATACACAAATGTACCAGGCTGCATTTTTAGGACGGTGTAAGACATTATTCGGCGAGCCGTACAGCACCAGTGATGACAATGAGGCTCTGTATTCCTATTACATAAAAGCACTGGAGGAAGATGGCAGTGAGGTGAATCTGGAGATATATTACGGTTCCGGCGGACCGTCCGTTGGCGTGGAGGACAGCGAAACCGGGGAACGGGCAGCCATTGAACTGGCAAAGCTGATTATGGAAGCAGAGCCGGCGGACTATAAGATTGCAAGCAGTTATGATGATCTTTCCGTGCGGATTGTAATGGGGGTGGAGAACGGAGAACCATTTTATAAAACGCTGCTGCCGGGAATGTCCGAGGATATGCCGGAAGAGGAAATGATGAAGGCAATGGAAGAGTTTTTTGGATAATCAGATGCAGCATTGTTCGGAATGATAGTCAGATAAATATGATTTTATGTGTAAGGTTGCCCTGCCAAACAGGGAAATTTCTTTTGTCTATAACAAGGAAATTCTTCAAAAGCTGGATATGGCTTTTAGTGGAAAAAAGTCGAAATTGCAACAGAATCATTTTAATTACAGGAGGTAAGACATGAATTCATTTAAGATAGGGGATACAGAATTTGGCGTAGGAAATATTCATTTTTCGATTGAAAATAATCTGGTTAATCTTGAGATTAACGGAAATGAAAAGATACTGGATGAGCTGGCAGGGGAGGAAAACAGCAGATGGGGCTGGGCATTATATCCGCCACGGATTTATTTCCGCAGCGTGCCGTATGATGGTGAAAGTATTGTGATTGATGAAAGCAATCTTTATGATTATGACATTTCAATTTATATGATGGAGCACAATGATTTTACAGGAACACTGAAAATTACAGATAAAATTATTCAGATTCAGGGGATGGCTGGTATGATGGATGGGGTGTTGCCGGTTTCTGTATGTGTTGAGAGAAATGCTGCCGGGATTTGAGGAAGTAATATCATCTTATAAGATGGAGCAGATGACAGTATGAGTTTATTTACTGATATAAAAAATTATCCCCCCGCAAATGAGCAGGAAGCACGGGACAAAGAGCAGATGCTTTTCTATATGAAACATAACACAGATTACCTGTCCCGCGAAAACCAGACGGCACATTTTACAGCTTCTGCATGGACCGTAAACAAAGAGCGCACGAAAACATTAATGGTATACCATAACATCTATCATTCCTGGTCATGGATTGGCGGTCACGCCGACGGAGAGGAAAATTTACGCTTAGTGGCAATGCGGGAGCTGCAGGAAGAAACGGGCGTTAAAAATGCATTTCTGGTAAACCCAGAAATTTTCAGTTTGGAATTACTGACAGTAAATGGGCATATAAGAAAAGGAATTTATGTACCGGGGCATCTGCATATGAATGTTACATATCTGGCAGAGGCGGATGAGAATGAAAAGCTTACCATAAACGAAGCAGAAAACCAGGCAGTAAAATGGTGGACGTTTGAGGATGCCCTGAAGGTGTCAGAAGAGCCGTGGTTTGTGGAATGGATTTATAAGAAACTGATTGCAAAGTGCAGACAGAAAACTGTAACATATTAGAAGAGAAACAGGACAGGGAAAATGGATAAAGAAAAGTATTTTAAAGAAAAATCAGCGGAGTACCAGAAATTTATAATTGAAATGACAAACAAAAACCAGGAATATTTTGGGGATGTGGAAAGAAGAAGTCTGGAGCTGTTTGGCATGCAGCCTCTGTTTTTTAATCCGGAGGAATATAAGGATGGATTTTATGAAGCAGTGTCGCAGAAGGACTGGCAGTCAGTAAATGATTTTTTATATCAGGAGATGTGTTACTGGCTGGTTCCGGGAAGTGACGGAGGGGGCGGGTACGACCACTGTTTTTATTTTTATCAGGCAATGGAAGCTTATGCATGTAATGCAGAGCATGTACTGGAAAAAATATATCCATATAAACTGGGGCTTACAGAAAATGGTTATCCTTTTTATGTGGCCGGTTCCAACCTCATAATCGCAAAATATTATCATGACGGGGATATGTTAAAAAAGGCAGTGGAAAAAGCAGAAAAATTCTCAAAAAGCAGGGCTTCCAAATTTGAACGCCTTGTGGTTCAGTTTCTTCTGGATATCTTTAACGGGGATTTTGAATCAGCAAATGGAAATCTTTTAAATGTATGCAAAGGCTATGGCAGGATAGAGAAGCCAATGCAGGCAATTAAGGATATCTGTATTCCGGCACACGGACTTTACTGCATTGCAAAAAGCTGGTTGGCAGAAGAGGAATTTGCAAGTATAAAAATGCCAGAGCATAAAGCTTTTTTACAGGAATACGCGCAGTGGCGAATGAATACTTCTGATATCATCCTGAAACCGTATATGGTATATCCGCAGGAGATGGACATATTTAATAAAATCTATGCCATGCCGACAGCAGAAACACTGCTTACGCAGGAGCGTCTCACAGATAAATCAAAGCTCAGACCGGTTATTGATAACAAAAGGATGCATCAGATTTTTACAGAGCAATTAAAAGGATTTTAACATGTCTGCAAATTTTTTTAAAAATCCCCGCACATTTCCCCCACTCATTCGTTAAACATTATGAAAGGTGTCCTGCGAAGCAAATTTAGCATGGGCTGATGTTCAAGGAGGAAGGCAAATGCGAAGCATTTCTTAAAATGCCTTCCGACGCATGCCGCTGAGCGGAGCGAAGGGGCGATACCAAAAGGAGGAGGACAAATTTGTATGTCAATTGATCTGGAAGAGCAGTATGACAAAATCTACCGGTACTGTTACTATAAGCTTCGTCATACCCAGCTGGCAGAAGACATTACACAGGAGACCTTTCTTCGTTACCTTGAAAGCAGGGGTACAGAAGATGCCGGACGGCCGCTGGCATTTTTGTATACCATTGCTGGAAATCTCTGTATTGATGAATACCGGAAGCGGAAATTTCAGGAACTGCCAGAGGAGCTGCCGGGCGAGAATCCGGAGAGCACCATGGTGGATTCTGTCATACTTGCGCAGGCATTGCATGAGCTGACCGAACAGGAACGGGAGCTGGTGCTCCTTAGGTATGTGAATGAAGTACCGGTTGCAGACCTCGCAGGAATGTATGGAATTTCCCGCTTTGCACTGTACAGGGAAACAAAAAAAGTATTAAAAAAACTGGAAAGGAGGATTTCGGATGAACCGGATAAATATAGAACAGCTGAAAAAACTGTATGAAGCGCCGGAACCCACCGGTAAAAGGGCGTTTTTTCGCGGGCTGGAACTAAAGCCTTTAAATACAGGAAAAATCCTGTGGATGCAGTTTCATTATATTTCATGGTGGGAATGGATTTTGTCAGTTTTTGTTCTTGGGGGAACTGTAATACTGGAATTTTTTTACGGAAAAGATGTGCTGGGAGTGATTCTTTCTGTTGTACCGCTTTTTGCAGTGATTGGCGTATCGGACAGCGTGCGTTCTGTTACATGGGGAATGAGTGAGCTGGAAATGTCGGCAAGGTTTTCTTTAAAAAGTATTGTACTGGCAAGAATGGTTGTCGCAGGAATTGTAAACGCTGTTCTGGAATTATTATTTGCTTTTCTGGCGGGCGGGGATTTTGGCAAAAATGTTTTGTATCTGCTGGTGCCGTTTCTGATAAGTGCATACGGAAGTCTGATTCTGGTAAGAAAAATTCCCGGAAGGGACGGAGTCTATGCATGTGCTGCCTTTGGGATTACGGTAGGGATTGCTGCATCGTTTAGTGCATTACAGCTTGGCTGGCTCTACCAGGCGCAGTATACCGGCTTCTGGCTTCTGGCTGTCTGTTTTCTGCTGCGTCTGACATTCGTGGAAAGTAAACGCAACATCCGGAATCTGGAGGAAATCGTATGGAATTAAAAGCAGACCGATTAACAAAACAGTATAAAAACAAGATTGCCGTAGACCGGATATCCTTTCATTTTAAAGAAGGGGTATACGGGCTGTTAGGTGCAAATGGAGCAGGGAAAACCACATTTATGCGGATGCTCTGCGGAATATTAACGCCGACCGGCGGGGAGGTGTCCTTTGACGGGATTCCGGCAGAAACAGAGGAATACCGGGCATGCCTGGGGTATCTGCCGCAGGATTTCGGCTATTATCCTAATTTTACCGGATGGGATTTTCTTATGTATATGGCGGCATTAAAGGGAATCAGCAAAAAACAGGCCATACGCAGGACAAAAGAACTTCTGGAGCTTGTTTCACTTACGGAAATGGCAAAGAAAAAAATAAAGACCTATTCCGGGGGAATGAAGCAGCGGCTTGGGATTGCCCAGGCGCTGTTAAACGATCCCAAAATTCTGATTCTGGATGAACCTACCGCCGGACTGGATCCAAAAGAGAGAGTGCGGTTCCGCAATCTGATTGAAGAAACCGGAAAGGACAGTATTGTTATTTTATCCACGCATATTGTGTCCGACGTGGAGCATATTGCGGATACCATTTTAATGATGAAGGACGGCCGGATGATTTTCCAGGGTGACAGGGAAGAAATCACGGAGGATCTGGAGGAGTTTTATCTGAAGGAGTTCGGGGATGGCAAAAACTGAAAAACATAAAAATGACAGAAAGGATAAGATGCAGAAAATGGGACAGTTTCGTACATTGTTTTTTTATGAAATGAAAAAAATCGCACAGCGGAAAAATACATGGATTACGTTCGGCGCTTTGCTGGTGTTATTTCTGGGTTTGATTGCAGGAAGACAGGTTGGCTCCACTTATATAAACGGAGAGTTTCTGGAAACAAAAAAAGAGGGATTTGCCATTGACCGTGAAAACGGGCTGAAATTTTCTGGCAGGAAGCTGGATGATAAACTGATTACGGAAG
The DNA here is from genome assembly GCA_964398745.1 of uncultured Lachnobacterium sp. Lineage (GTDB taxonomy): Bacteria > Bacillota > Clostridia > Lachnospirales > Lachnospiraceae > Roseburia. The sequence continues at coordinate 21,002 of CAYNOE010000008.1, read as the reverse complement.
TAAAAAATGCATATGCACTGATGGCGGGAAAGGATACTGCATATCTTTTGAAGGAGGAATACCGGAAGAACGTAAGGCCGTACAGTGGAATTGATAATATTATTAGTGCCTATTCCGAACCTGCTTCTGCATCGGAAGAAAATTTTTACGCCGCGAGGGAAGCGGTTCTAAAAGGAAGCCAGGATGATTATAAATTATCAGAAGCAGAAAAAGAATACTGGCAGGGGAAAGAAGAAAAAGTGGAAAAGCCGTTTACTTACCAGTATGCAGATGCATACAGTTATCTGGACAGTATGAACGGTATTTACATGGTACTGTTAATGGTTTCCTTTATGCTTGCAATCTGTATGAGTAATGTGTTTACAGAAGAGCACGGGAGAAAGACAGACCAGTTAATTTTATGTACCCGTCTGGGAAGAAAACAGACGTATTTTGCGAAAATTCTCGCAGGAAGTGTTTTTTCGTTTGTGACAGGACTTTTGTTTCTTGCAATCGTTACCGTGGGCGCTTTTATTTCGTTTGGGACCGAAGGGTTTTCAGCGGCACTGCAGTTAATGTATGGAAATTATTCCTATCCGATGACATTGGGACAGGTGTTTCTTGTTATGGCGGGAATACATCTTCTGGCATGTATTCTGACCGGAGTTTTTGCCATGGTGCTTTCTGAAATAACAAAAAGCAGTATCGGAACCATGGCAACAGTTGTGGCAATTTTATTTCTGGCAAGGCTCATACCGGTTCCGCCGGACTGGAGGCTTTCACAGGCAGTGAATTTCTTTCCGATTAATATATTAAAGCTGGATGCCGGCTTTACGGATATGCGTTTGGTTTCGATCTTTGGACTGAAATTTACATCGTGGCAGTTTGCCCCGCTTTTGTATATTTTTCTTATCGTGCTGCTGTTTTTTACTGGAAAAAAAGTGTACTGCAGGTTTCAGGTGCAGGGGAGATAAAAAAGTGTCTTCGGACACTTTTTTATATTTTTGATAGAAATGGGAAACCTCATTCGTATACTTAAGTGTAAAGCGAAATTTCCGGAAAGATTTGCACTGGATTCAGGAGAAAGGATACCCGATGAAGATAGATGAAGATAATTTTATTTATCAGTTACATATGAAAAATGAGGATGCACTGATGTATGTAATTGATGAATACGGTGGTCTTATTAAGGCTGTAATCAGGAAAAATATGTCGTGTCTTAAATTGAAGCAGGATGAGTGTTTTAACGATGTGCTTCTTTCAATTTGGGAGCATATAGATTCTTTTCGACCTGAAAATAACAGTTTCAGGAACTGGATTGCAGCAATCGCAAAGTATAAATCAATTGATTATATGCGAAAGCACAGGTATGAGACTGACAGGATCGTTTATGACGAAATGGAAAATTATGAATTACTAAGTGAAGACAGAGTGGAAATTCTTGATCATGAAATTTCGGCACGAACGGAAGAACTGTTGTCAGTACTTAAACCCAAAGACCGGGAAATTCTGATAAGAATATATGCAAATGAGGAACCGGTGGAACAGGTAAGCCGGGATTTGAATATTGAAAAATCAGTTATCTACAACCGGGTTTCACGGGCAAAAAAGAAACTGCGAACACAAAAAGGAGTATAATTATGGAAGATATTTTTGAATTACTGAACCGCGCCAAAATGAATCCTGAGGAGTTTGAAAACCAGAAATTAACCGATTATGAAAGTAAAATTGCGAAAAAGCAGATTTTAAAGGAGGTACGGAAAATGAAAAACAGTAAAAAAACATGGAAAAAGACAGTTGCAGCCGCCGCCTGTGTCTGTGTAATATTAGGAATGGGAACTGTCAGCGTGGCGGCAGGGTGGCTGCCGGTACCGGATTCTATTAAGACAATATTTGGTATTAATACCGATGAGGAATTAGAGGTGGCCGGTAAAATGGGAACATCTACAGATATTGTGGCTGAAGATAATGGCTATAAGATTTCTGCGGAAGGAATTATCGGCGATGGTAAAAACATAGGAATCGCTTTTAAGATTGAGAAATCTGACGGCAGTACTCTTTTGGATAATGGCGAAGTGCCGGAGGCAGTTGATTTTTATCCAATAAATGACAGTGATGATTCATGGTCCCATGGTATAACTGGAAATGTTGATGGCAGTAATAATGCAAACTGCATTGAATATTATATTGCATTTACTTACAGAGACAGTGTAGAAGACCATGTTTTTATATCCCTGGAAGATATGCAGTTACGGGCTGGTGATGCGCAGACAGATATTTCAGGAAAATGGGAATTTGATATTCCTTTTGAAACACAGGATTTATTTGTTAATCTTGCCAAAGGACAGGAGTTCGAATATGGTAACAGTAAAGGGACAATGGATGAACTTATGATATCCCCTATAGGATATTCTGTCAGGGTTACAACAGCGGATGAGCTGTCAGACAGCGATTTTATTGATATGCCAATGGCAATTCATTTAAAAAATGGAGATGTGGTTGAACTTTGTGGTGGATGCGGGCCTGAAGACAATGGCGATGGAACCTGGACCTGGAGGTCAGACGGAGTTTATGGGAATATGATACTTTTGGATAACATGGAAAGTGTTGTTATCGGAGATACGGAATTTGCTGTAAAACAAAGTCAGTAACGACTTGGCAGAAGACTGAATCGTTACACGCGAAGATAAAATTTCATAAGTCAGGATTGTTTAATACCCCTGAATATGCTATAATCATTCATATTATAGCATAAGGAGTGCCGCAAATGTTGAAGAAAGACAGGCGAAAAAAGATATATAAAATAAGTATCCTTCCTTCTCTTCTTCTGTTTGCGGCATTTTGGGGATTTTGTGCATTATCATTTCCGGAGTTTGACGAGTATTCTGTAATTCTGGCTGTTCTGGATGTCCTGCTGTTTGCCTGCACATTGTTTGCGGTCGTTTCACAAAGACATATGGTCAATTTATATTATCTGGATACCGTCACCGGTGGGAAGACCTGGCTGTATTTTCTCAGGCAGAGCCGGAAGCTTTTGTGCCGTTTCAACAATACGCGCAGTACATATGCGATGGTAAGTCTTCATTTAAATGATTATCAGGATTACTGTGCCTGCTATGGAAACAAGGATGGGGAGAAGCTGCTGCAGAGTCTGAATGCCTTTTTGCAGGTAAATACCGGAAGAAATGAAACCTACGCGAGGTTTGCAGCAGCGGATTTCGGGCTGCTGCTGCAGTGCGATTCTGCAGAGCAGTGTGAAAAAAGGTTAAAAAAACTTCTGGCGGAACTGACGGGAATCCGGAAGGACAGGGCGGTTTCCTGCAGGGCAGGTGTGTACATGATTCTAGAAACCGGAAGACAGGCAAGAAAGCAGACGGACATTGCACAGATTTACCATTATGCCAGTGCGGCGGGAGAATCCCTGGGTGAAAGAAACAGTCAGTATATTAAGCTGTTTGATGAAAAAATTCTGCAGGAACAGCTCTGGAAACGCAAAGTGGAAGATACAATGGAAGATGCCCTTTTAAACAAGGAATTCGAGATGTATCTGCAGCCGAAGTACAATCCGGTTTCACAAAAGATTGTGGGCGCGGAAGCTCTGGTGCGCTGGATTTCTCCGACAGAAGGAATCATTTCCCCGGGAAAATTTATCCCTGTTCTTGAGGAGAACGGATATATTACGAAGCTGGATGACTACATGATTTCTGCTGTGGCGAAATTACAGTCGGAGCGCAAAATACATGGGAAAAAACTGATTCCGGTTTCGGTCAATGTATCCCGTGCGAATTTTACAAGGGAAAATCTTGCACAGCATGTCTGCCAGCTTGTGGACGGATACGGCGCGGACCATTCTTTTATTGAACTGGAATTGACAGAAAGTGCATTTTTTGATGACAAGAGCATTCTGCAAAGGATTTTAAATGAATTAAAAGGTTACGGATTCCGTGTTTCCATGGATGACTTTGGAGCAGGATATTCTTCGCTGAATTCATTAAAGGATTTGCCGATTGACGTGCTGAAACTGGATATGGAATTTTTCCGTGGGGAAGATAAGGAAAAACGCGGGGAAATTGTAGTGACGGAAGCCATCCGTCTGGCCAAAAATCTGGATATGGAGATTGTAGCGGAGGGCATTGAGAGAAAAGACCAGGTGGAATTTCTTGCAGGCCTGGGCTGCGACATGATACAGGGATTTTATTTTGCAAAACCGATGCCGCTCCCGGAGTTTGACAAATGGATGGAGCGGGACGGATAACCTGCTGCCGGAGGAGAAAATTATGCATACATTTTTTGTTGTTATACAGCATATTGGAATTGTGATTCTAATGGTGGAATTTTCATATGTTGTCAGGCGTAAACCATCCAGGCACCAGCAGTATCTGCTGTTTCTCATACTCGCGCTTTTTATTAATTTTGTGGGTTATCTGATGGAACTGGAGGCAACGACAAAACAGGAAGCGCTGATGGCGGTTAAGTTTTTGTATCTGGGCAAGCCGTTTATTGCTTTAAGCCATTTTTTGTTTGTGATGAGAATCTGCAAAATGAAAATGTCTTCCGGTTTAATTACAGCACTGTGCCTTATGCATATGGCAGTGTCCTTTCTTGTAATGACATGTGAACACCATTCGCTGTTTTACAGCAGTATAGATTTTACGGACAGCGGTTTTTTCCCACATCTGGTGCTGGGACACAGTTTTCTTTATAATTTATACTGTATCGTTCTGGGAGGTTATCTGGTTTTTCTGACCGTGATATGTGTATCCCGTTACAGAAAAACCCGTAAGCCGGAAGAAAGAAGCCGTTTTGCATATCTGATTATGATTAATGTTGTGACGTCCACAGGATTTATCATTTATTTAAGTGGTATTACAAGGGGATATGATATTACTTTGTCTGCATACCTGATTGATTCTGTACTGCTTGCCATTTTGATTTTCCGGGAAAAGATTTTCAGAACCCTGACACTTGCAAAAGACCTTGCGGTTGATTATCTTGCAGAGGGGCTTGTGGTTGTGGATAATGAGGAGGATATTATTTACTTTAACCAGAAGGCAAAACAGATTTATAAGGACATTTCACTGGGACATTCCGAAGCCATACTGGATGATATGGACACGAGTATTCTGGATAAGAAAGACATTATCAGGAACCGGAGAATATATACAGCAACAAGCCATCTGATTGAGCAGGACGATGCCTACTATGGAAAAATGTATGTATTAACAGATAATACAAACAATTATTATTATATGCAGAATGTCAAAGAACAGGCAGAAATTATGAAGCAGTTAAAGGAACAGGCGGAATCCGCGAATCAGGCGAAGTCCATTTTTGTTTCGAATATGTCCCATGAAATCCGGACGCCGATGAATGCAGTAATCGGACTTACGGAAGTACTATTGAGGAAAGAGTGGCCTCCTGAAGAGAGGGGATATCTGCTGAACATAAAAAGTTCCGGAAAAGCCCTGCTGGATTTAATTAACGACCTGCTTGATTTTTCCAAAATTGAGGCCGGTAAATTCGAAATTACAAATGATATCTATGATATCGCACAGATGCTGCGGGATATTCAGGTGATTGGTGATACGAGAATCGGGGATAAAAACATAAAGCTGATTATGGATGTGGATGAAGAAATTCCGCGTCTGTTATATGGGGACGCGCTGCGGGTACGCCAGGTAATTATTAATATTATGAATAATGCCATTAAATATACCGAGCAGGGAACTGTTGTGGTAAGGGTAAAGCAGCAGAAGAAAACAGAGGGACAGATACAGTTGTTTATCTCAGTAAAAGACACGGGACAGGGGATTCGCAGCCAGGATCTGGATAGTCTTTTTGATGCATTTACCCAGGTGGACCTTAAGAAAAACAAGGGCAAAGAAGGAACCGGACTGGGGCTTGCCATATCCCGCCAGCTTGTGGAGCTGATGGGCGGGGAGCTTTCCGTGGACAGTGAATATGGAAAGGGAAGTGAGTTTTATTTTTGGCTCTGGGAGGGTGTAGAAAGCGATGAGCCAATCGGTGATTTTTCACAAATCAGGGAACTGCCGGAAGAAAAGGAAGATTTCCTTACCTTTACCATGCCGGAGGCAAAAATTCTTCTTGTGGAGGATGATGAAATCAACCAGTGTGTTGCAATTGCACTGATGGAGCCTTTCCAGATGCAGATTGATGTGGCGGCGGATGGACAGACTGCGCTGGATATGGTGCAGAAAAAACAGTACGATCTTGTATTTATGGATCACTTTATGCCAGTTATGGACGGAGTGGAAGCCGCCAGAAAAATCCGGGCACTGGAGGATGAATATTTTAAAAATCTGCCGGTTATTGCCCTGACGGCAGATGCCGTGCAGGGTGTCAGGGAGGAATTCTATGCAGCCGGAATGAATGATTTTGTATCCAAGCCGATACTTATGGAGGAATTAACGCAGGTGTTGTTAAAGTGGATTCCTAAGGAAAAAATTGTTCAGAAATAAAGAAATGAGGTGTGGTAATGGTTACATTAAATCCCGATGAAAAAGTTGTCCGGATGGTAAAAGAAGGACTGGAAAAAACAGGAGGTTACTGCCCGTGCCGGATAGGCAGAACCGAAGAAAATAAATGCATGTGCAAAGAATTCAGGGAACAGATAGAAGATGAAAATTTTGAGGGTTTCTGTCACTGCATGCTTTATTATAAATCAAAAGAGGGAGGAACCTAAAATGTATCAGGACAAAAGCGGAATGTTTGAGGATTTTGGATTTAAGCTGGTGGTTATCAACAGCCTGCTGGGGGAGGATACCAGTTTTTCAGAAGAACTGGAAGAACTGAAAGAAAAGTATGTGGATGATTTTGATGAAGCAGAAAAAGACGGCTATGAAATTATCCCGGAAATGGTTCAGTTTTTTGAAAACCTGAAACTGACAGAGGAAGATTTATCGCTCGTTACGGAACTGGCCTTTGATGGCGGTGAGGATATCTATTTTCTTCTGATGCCGTACTGGGATGGCGAGTCGGATGAATTTGAGGTAAAGAGCGTGAAAGGCTTTGAAAAGTTACCGAACCTGAAATCCGTGGATTATATATCCATGTGCTCGGAAGAACTGATGGAAGCTTTTACGCAAAAAGGAATTACGGTTGAATAAAAACGGTGCGGGTTACCCCCGCACCTTTATAATTGAAAATAATATAATTGCAAAACAAAGTATGGCGGCAAGCCCCAGAAGAACAATGATGGTAATGGTTAATGCCCTCCATTTGCGTTCCTTAAATGTAAGCCCGATTAAATCAAACACATCCAGACAAAAGAAAAACTGCAGGATGGCATGAAGCACCGCCATACCGGAAGAACGTACACCTGCTTTTGCGGAAAGCACCAGATAAGAAATGACATAAGGCGATTCCAGCGCAAGCACAAACCAGCCGAAAACAGCGCCGATTCCTGCAAATACCGGCATTACAAAAATCATAAAGGGAACCGGCATAACTGACAGCAGCAGGGTAAAGATTATAAGCATTCCCCCAACGATGAAAAACGGAATCATGGAATACTTCACAAGAACGGATGCATTCAGCATCATAATACGGTTTTCAGGTTTGCAGAATGCACAGGAAACAATGATATTTATGATTCCGGTAACGGCAAACAGGATGATAAAAACCGGGAAAATATGTTTTGTTATATCGTTCACAAGTGAAAAGGGAAGCGCATAAACGGAAAATATATAAAGAAGCGGGAACAGGTAAAAGGGATGAAATCCTTTCCGCTGCGCAGGCTGTTCCTGCACGGGCATCTGGTAACTGCTGTATGTATTGTTCATAAACTCCTCCGTTTCTAAAAATGTAAGACATTTCTCATTATAATGTACTGCGGAAAAAAATGCAATCTCCATGCACAATCCCTTTGGAATATTCATATTATATCAGGCAGAGAAGTTTAAAAAAGGCGGGCGTTATGTGCGGTATTGCAGGATTTGCTAATTTTACGCTGGAGTATCTGCCGGATTCCATAAAATGGAAAAAGGTGCTGGAAGACATGAATATGGTGCAGAAGTACAGGGGACCGGACGAGGACGGAATCTTTCTCTCCCGCCACTGCGGGCTTGGGCATGTGAGGCTGTCCATTATTGATATAAAATCCGGACAGCAGCCGATGACACGCAGGCAGGAGAACAAAAGCTGCAGCATCGTCTATAATGGCGAAATCTATAACATGAAAGAATTAAAGCAGGAATTGAAGATGCTTGGTGTGAAGTTTGAAACCGAAAGCGACACCGAGGTGATTCTTGCGGGCTACCAGCAGTTTGGCGTGGATATTGTCACACAGTTAAACGGAATATTTGCGTTTGCAATCTGGGATGAAAGGCTGCAGCGGCTGTTTTTGTTTCGTGACCGTTCCGGAATAAAACCGTTGTTTTATACCATGAGGGACAATGGAATCGTATTTTCCTCGGAAATCAAGGGGCTGTTTGCCTATCCGCAGATGAAGGCGCAGGTGGACAAAGAGGGACTTTGTGAAGTTTTTGGACTGGGACCGGCAAAAACCTATGGAAAAGGTGTTTTCAAAAATGTACTGGAAGTGCTGCCGGGACATTTCATGGAATTTGGAAGGGAAGGTTTAAACGAATACGGTTACTGGAAACTGGAAAGTATGCCGCATGACGAAAACTATGAAGAAACCGTTTCCCATACGGCATGGCTTCTGGAAGATGCCATTACAAAGCAGATGCTTTCCGACGTGCCGGTCTGTACGTTTTTATCCGGCGGGGTGGATTCCAGCCTGGTAACGGCAGTCTGCAGCAGGAAGTTAAAGGAGGAAGGAAAACAGCTTGACACCTATTCCTTTGATTTTACAGATAATGATATAAACTTTAAGGCGAATGCATTCCAGCCGACGCAGGACCGTCCTTATGTTGAGGAGATGGTAAAATTTGCAGATACAAACCATCATTTTCTTGAATGCAGTTATACCGAACTTTATGATTACTTATTTGAATCTGTGGAGGCCAGGGATTTACCATGTATGGCGGATGTGGAATCCTCCATGCTGTATTTCTGCAGGAAGGTGGCAGGGCATAATAAGGTGACACTGACCGGGGAATGTGCGGACGAAATTTTTGGCGGTTATCCGTGGTTCCACAGAAAAGAATGTTTTGACGCGGATATATTTCCATGGTCAATGGATATGTCCATGCGCAGCATGCTCTTAAAGGATGAGGTAATAAAAGAGCTTTCATTAGAAGAATACGCACGGGCGGCATATGAAAAAACCATTGCGGAAACGCCGCTTCTGGAAGGGGAAAAGGGGGAGGAAAAACGCAGGCGCGAAATCTCCTACCTCAACCTGAAATGGTTTATGCAGACGCTTCTTGACCGGATGGACAGAAGCAGTATGCGTTCCGGTTTAGAGGCGAGGGTGCCGTTTGCCGACCACAGGATTATTGAATATGTGTGGAATGTGCCGTGGGACATGAAATGCCATAATGGAATTGTAAAAGGGCTGCTCCGTTCGGCAGGGGAAAAATATCTTCCGGATGATGTGCTTTACCGCAAAAAAAGCCCGTATCCCAAAACCTATGATCCAGCATACGAAAAGCTTCTGAGAGAGCATATGACAGAACTTTTAAATAATAAAAACGCAAAAATATGCACACTTATTGATACCAGAAAAGTGATGGAATTTATGGAAAGCCCGGCGGATTACGGAAGGCCGTTTTACGGACAGTTAATGGCAGGCCCGCAGCTTCTTGCCTATATGCTCCAGATTAATTACTGGCTGGAAAAATATCAGATTGAACTGGTGTAAATCCTGCGGTACTGTGCCGGTGTATGCCCTGTAATTTCTTTAAATTTTTTAATGGTGTTATATCTTTAATCTTATTATAACTTAAATATAACCCAGTTATACCTACACAATGTTCTAATCCAGTTATATCAGAAATATTAAGTGACCCTAAATATAAAGTTCCAGTTAATTTTCT
>CAYNOE010000008.1:0-11051 GCA_964398745.1 uncultured Lachnobacterium sp. | reverse complement strand
CATTGCAGCCTGCGTAACGGAAATATCGCTGGAACACAAAATTTCACTTGCTTTTTCAATCCGGTAATGGATTAGAAAATCAATAAAGGATTTTTCAAAATGCCGGCTGAAATATGCACTGAAATAGTTAGGCGACATACCAAGCTCTTTTGAAATATCTGCAACGGTAATCCGCCTGCTGTAATGCTTCTGGATATAAAGAAGAATCTGGCGGCACATATCCGACTGCCGGAAGGTGGACGGATACTGCCGGAGCAGCCCGTTTCTGGCGAGCAGGCAGATGATTTCATATAAGTATGCCTTGGTGCAAAGCTGGTAGTATTCCTCCTTTTTTTCGCTGGAGAAAATGATTTTCTGTATCAGGGATGAAACCTCCTGGAAGCAGGGACTCTCCGGAGACAGAATGGCAGGAAAACCAAGTTCATGTGAGCACAGCGGAGTAATCAGGGAAGACATTGTTACATCATCACGTTGAAAACGGAGTGCATCCAGGGGGAATACATAGGCATAATAAAGCGCAGTACTGGTAATACTGGAATACTGGTGCAGCTGTTGTGAATTAATAAATGCAATATCCCCGGCTGAAAGAACATGTTTGTTTCCATCGAGAAGAAGTTCTACCTGCCCGTGTTTCATAAGAACAATCTCTGTTTCATCATGCCAGTGGCAGGGGACAAATATACGGTCCGGCTCAGCCGCCATGGTATAGTGCTGGAATGGAAAAGTCAGGCTGCCGTGCAGCCTGTTTTCATGTAGTGAATCTGCTGGCATAGTTCCTCCCGTAAAAACTAAGAATTGTGTTATTTTATCACATAATAGTGCAAGTTTTTTGGAAAAAATCGTTTTATTATATTATCATAACATAGAACAGAAAAAAGGAGAAGAGGATTATGGCAAAATGGCTCGACAACGCAATTTTTTACGAAATCTATCCGCAGTCATTCAACGACACAAATGCGGACGGAATTGGGGATTTACAGGGAATTATTGAAAAACTGGATTACATTAAGGAACTGGGATGTAACGCGCTCTGGATTAACCCGTGCTTCCTTTCCCCGTTCGGGGACGCAGGCTATGATGTGGCCGATTATTATATGATTGCACCGCGTTACGGGACAAATGAGGATGCAAAGCAGTTATTTGAAGAGGTGCATAAACGCGGGATGCATATTCTTTTCGACATGGTTCCGGGACATACCTCCATTGAACATAAATGGTTTAAGGAATCCGCAAAACCAGAAAAGAACGAATACACAGACCGTTATGTCTGGACGGACAATGCGTGGAATGCACCGGATGACATGGCGTTTTTGCGCGGAATTTCCCAGCGTGACGGGGCAGTGGGTGTGAATTTTTATTCCAACCAGCCCGCACTTAATTATGGATTTTACAAAGTGACAAAGCCGTGGCAGCAGTCTGTGGACGCGCCGGGCCCTGTGGCAACGCTCGAAGCCTTAAAGGACATCATGCGTTTCTGGCTGTCCATGGGCTGTGACGGTTTCCGCGTGGATATGGCACATTCCCTTGTAAAAAATGATGAGGATGGAAAAGGCACGATTGCACTCTGGAAAAAAGTACGGAGTTTCCTGGATGAGGAATTTCCGGATGCAGCGATGGTTTCCGAATGGGGAGAGCCGGACAAGTCCTTACAGGGCGGCTTTCACATGGATTTCCTTTTGCATTTCGGCCCGTCCCATTATAATGATCTGTTCCGCTGTGAGCATCCGTTCTTTTCAGCAGAAGGAAAAGGTGACGCATCGGCATTTGTGGCAAGGTATCTGGAATGCTATGAAAAATCTGAAAGAAAAGGACTTATGTGTATCCCGTCCGGCAACCACGACATGTTAAGGCTTGCACATTACCTGACGCAGGAGGAGATGAAGATTGCCTTTGCATTTATCCTTTCCATGCCGGGCGCACCGTTTATTTATTACGGGGATGAAATCGGTATGCGGTATCTGGACGGAATTACTTCCGTGGAAGGCGGTTATGAGCGCACCGGCTCCCGCAGTCCGATGCAGTGGGATGACTCCTTAAATGCCGGATTCAGCGCTGCGCCGAAAGACAGGCTGTATATCCGCCAGGATGATAGCGCAGACCGTCCTACGGTAAAAGCCCAGATGGCAGAGGAAAACTCCCTTTACCATGAGATAAAAAAACTGATTGAGATCCGCCAGGCACATAAAGCGCTTCAGAGCAATGCAAAGATTGAATTTGTATATGTGAAAGAGAACACATATCCGCTTGCCTATGTGCGGACAGACGGGGGAGAAAAAATACTGGCTGCAGTTAATCCTTCGGGCAGGGATACAGAATTTTCCTATGCGGCAGAAGGCGGTTCCGTTATTTATTTTTATGGCAAAAAAGCAGAGTGTACAAAAGATACCGTAAAAGTTCCGGCATGCTCTGTCAGTTTCATCCGGCTTTAAGTTAAAAATTATTAACAACTTAAATTTTTTCGGGCGGGCATTGTAATTATGCCCGTCTTCTGGTATAATAGTACCGTATTGGGGACGGCTATACATTGGGGAAATCAAAATATGGTAGAAAAAATTAAGCAGATGATGGGCTTTGGGGATACTATTGCCCGTTATGATGAAATTATGGAGGGGCTGTACAGCTCCGTCCGGAAAAGAAATGACATATTCCACGGCGCGGTGATTGCAGGACTCATCCTGCTGTTCATGGGGCTTTTGCCGTCATTTCTGGGATTTTCCCAGAATCCGGATAAAATCGGGTATGCCGTTATTTATCTGGTTATGCTGTTCGTTACAGTCGGGGTCAGTCTGCTGGAACATCGGCTGGATACCCAGGCGGAAATACATATTGCGTATTACCGGCTGGAAACTTTTTACATGATCTGTTTTGTTGCCTGGGGCATTGCGGTTTCAGTATGCGGCCGGCAGAATGGAAACGGGGTGTCCGCCTTTTATTACGTGCTGCTGGTGTCCGCATGGGTTTCCATGTTAAGGCCGTGGCAGTCGCTGGCAGTATTTGCTGCGGGTTTTATTGTGCTTAATATCATGCAGCAGGGCGGAAATCTGTTCAATGGTCTGGCTCTTCTGGCTGGTGCAGCAGTGATGGCAGGAGTGGCATGGCATTCGAGGGTGGAAGGCAAGCTTGACGAGCTTACCGTTGCAAGCCATTATGCTGAAATTGAAAAGAAAAATGACACCTTAAATGTGCAGGCGCATCTGGACATTCTGACCGGTCTCGGAAACCGCTTTGAATATGAGCACGTGATAGGGGATCTGATGCTGAAGGCAAACGGCTCCGTTGCGTGTATTTACATAGACGCCAATGGTCTTCATGAATTAAACAACCATCTCGGGCATGATGCCGGGGATGAGATGCTGCGCACAATTGCCAGGGTGATTTTACAGTATTTCACACTGGAAGAATCCTTCCGTATCGGCGGGGATGAGTTTGTGGTTCTCTGCCAGCATACTGAGGAAGAGTTTTTAAAGCAGAGGATCACAGAAATAAAAAAAGATGTGGAAGAATTTAATTATAGTGTTTCCGCAGGTCTGGCATACAGCAATTATGCAACAGAAATCGAACTGGTCATTCAGACCGCGGAAAACAATATGCGCGAGGATAAGCTTGCCTTTTATGCGGGACCGGGAGCGGAGCGCCAGAAGAGGGTATTAAATGATGCGCTGGAAACGGTTCTTACCAAGAAAAAAGATACGGACCGTTTTTTGCGTGTAATTGAGCCGATATACAAGGGTGTGTATTTTGTGGATCTGGAAACGGATATTGCGCGTGAGGTATTTATGCCGCCGGAATTTAAAAGCTTCCTCGAAAAATCGGACAATAAATTCAGCGTTGCCCTGCAGGAATTTGCCATGCGGATGATCCGCAAAGCTTATTTTCCACGGATACAGACCTTATGCAATTACGAGGAATTAAAAGAAAAACTGGAAAAAGACAAGGTAGTAAAGCTGACCTATGACCAGATGGACGGGGATACCGTAAGGCTTCGTATTTATCCGGTAGAAAAGACGCAGGATGAAGAGGAGTGTACACTCTGGATTTTTGATGAGGACGACTAAAAATAAGGGACTGCGGTCTCTTATTTTTGATATTCAAAAACAGGGGGAATGAAATGGAAATTACATTATTACAGAAAATCAGGGACAATATCAGCCAGGTTATGATTGGAAATGAAAATACCATAGATCTTTTGCTGGCATCCCTTCTGGCAGGCGGGCATGTTCTTCTGGAGGATGTTCCGGGAACCGGAAAAACCGTGCTTGCAAAATCCATGGCGCGTTCCATGGATGCTGATTTTGGCCGGATTCAGTTTACGCCGGATTTACTTCCGTCGGATGTGGTCGGGTTAAGCCGTCTGGATCCGAAAACCGGTGATTTTGTTTTCAGTAAAGGTCCGGCGTTTTGCAATATTCTTCTCGCTGATGAGATTAACCGTGCCACGCCGAAAACGCAGAGCAGCCTGCTGGAATGTATGGCGGAGCGCCAGATTACGGTGGATGCGGTGACCCATCCGCTAAAAGAGCCTTTTTTTGTAATCGCGACGCAGAATTCGCTGGAAAGTCTGGGGACGTTTCCGCTGCCGGAGGCGCAGATGGACCGCTTTCTTATGCAGCTTTCCATGGAGCCGCTTGACCATGCAAAGGAGCTTTCCCTGGTTCACCGTTTTATGAAAGATGAACCGTTACAGACCATCCGTCCGGTTTGTACACGCGATGATATTATTTCTTTACAGCAGCAGTGCCGTGAGGTTTATGTACACCGTGAACTTCTGGACTATCTTATACATATTGTCCATGCCACAAGAAACCATGCAAAAATTGCATGTGGCGTGAGCCCGCGTGGAACGCTTGCGTTTTTACGCGCTGCACAGGGCTGTGCAATGGTGGCGGAAAGAAGCTATGTAACGCCGGAGGATATCAAGCGTGTGGCAGTTCCGGTTCTGGCACACCGCATGACGATGAGTGTATCTTTCGATGCGGCGTCAGCGGCCAGACAGACCGTGCTGGATATTCTTGGCGCGACCACAGTACCAACCGAAGACTGGAGTAAATAATGTACTGGATATTATTTCTGGGACTTGCTTTCGCATGGGGATTACAGTATTTTCTGATACATCAGTGGTGGAGAAAAGGCCTGCAGGTTAAGCTGGCTTTCCGTGACCGTTATATCTATGAAGGGGATATGTCCATTCTGAAAGAAATAGTTGTCAATGACAAATGGCTTCCGCTTCCGGCGCTGGAAGTGCGGATTGCGATGAGTGCAAACCTTGAATTTACCGGAGCCGCCGCAGAAAACAGCGGGGTAACGGACCAGACCTACAAGCGGGATATATTTTCGTTTCTTTTTCACCAGAAGGTGACGCGTTCCCTGACTTTTGCAGGGAAAAAAAGAGGATATTATACAGTCCGCCAGGCGGATATCAAGGCCTATGATTTTTTCTATAATCATCTGGGATATGAGTCCTTTTCCGAAGACGCCGTGCTTTATGTGTATCCGGCGCAGGTGGACACCCGGAGACTGGATATTATATGTACGGCAATTTCAGGGACGGTGCTGGTGCAGAACCAGCTTTTTCCGGATCCGTTTGAGTTTTCCGGAATTCGTGAATACCAGCCGACAGATCCCATGAACCGGCTGAACTGGAAGGCATCCATGCGGACAGGCACGCTTCTGGTAAACCAGTTCGATTCCACCACAAACCTTGACCTTGCGCTGATTTTTGACCTGGAGGATTCCCATATCTGGAAAGAAGAACCGCTTGTGGAGGAAACCATCCGTATAGTATCTTCCCTTGCCGCGCGTCTGGTTAAGGCGCGTATGCCGGTGGAACTGTTCAGTAATGCTGCAGTCATTTCTGAACATGAAAGGGATGAAAGGGAAAAAGGAAAAAATAAAAAGGATGTGACGCACAAAATAACGCTGCAGATGAGGCTTCCGGCAAATGCGGGCCATATGGAAAAATTAAACCGGCAGCTTGCGTGTATCGACGGCTATACCATGCCATGTACCGCGCTTCTGGAAGAAAGAAAAACGGACAGCAGGAAGGAACAACTGCAGGTACTGGTTTCAAAAAATACGGATGCGGAAATTGTGGATGCGGTCCGTACACTTGCCACGGCGCAGACCCCCGTGTTCTGGATTATCCCGCGGAAATACCAGCCTGAAAAACCGCCTGTTCCGATTCCGCATGTGCGGACGTTTATATGGGAGGTGAAACTGTGAAATATAAAAGACCCATGGTTCTGGATATTATTACATGGATTCACTCAGTACTCCTGTTTGCCTGCGTTTACCCGCTTCTGGCAAGTCTGGTTTCTTTCCGGGGAGCCGCATTCTGGAGAGTGACTCTTTCCGGTGCGCTGCTTCTGGTTCCGGTTGTGCTTAGCTGGTACCTGCTTCTTAAACTTAAATATCTGCTGCAGTATGTGCCTGCCAGCATTCCGGTAGTCTGCCTGACCGTGCTTTTATCATGGCTTGCCGGGGGCAGGGGAACTCCGGGGCTGTTCAGTGCGGCTTTAGCCGGATTTTTTTCGGTTCTGATTGTGATACTGCGGATTTATTCCAGGGTGTCATACGGGAATATGAAGAGGGAATTTCTGGATGTGCATGGCAGCCAGCATTTTGATGTGCAGGAACGGGAAATGCCGGGACTGCTTAACAGTCCGAAAGCATATCACTGGGTTTGGTTTACCATTTTGTATGTTCCGGGAATGTTTTTACGGTTTACCACTTTTTTGTATATTATGTTCGGGATTTTGTTTGCAGATGTCTTTCTCTGCCTTGGCTATCGCTATATCAGTTCCCTGTATGAGTATGCGAGGGCAAACCAGGAGGTTGCAAATTTCCCGTATAAAACCATGCGAAGGATTCACCGTGTGATTGGAATAACTGGTGCGCTGCTTCTGGTACTGTTTCTGCTTCCGGCAGTTTTATACGGGCGGGAATTTGAGCCGGACCTGACAACCGACAGGCCGCTGTTGGAGTTTAAGGAACCGCCTCCGGAAACGCAGCAGGAAGAATATGCGCCGGAAATTACGGATACCCAGCTTATGGAAGCCATGAAGATCCAGAACCGGCCGGCTCCAAAGTGGCTCTTGAATTTATGCAAAATACTTGGATACATCTGTGCCGTATTTTTGATTGTGATGTTTGCGCGGCAGATTATCCGCGGGATGAAAAGAATGGGGAAAAATTTTTCGGTTGAGGAGGAAGATGAGGTGGTATTTCTGGAGCCGGACCGGACGGATTCAGTCACCGGTATTTTCCGCCGCAAAAAGCGGGACTCTTTCCTCTCTGCCAACCAGCAGGTACGGAAACGCTACAAAAAAACCATAAAAAAGGCCACAAAGGAAAAGCCGAGCGCCACAGCCACACCGTCCGAGCTGGAAAAAAATGCAGGACTGGAAGATGATGCTTCCATGCGGGCTCTGCATGACCTCTACGAGAAAGCACGTTACAGTGAAAACGGATGCAGCGGTGACGACATGAAATCATTGTAAAAGGGGAATTCTGGGCATATAAGAATCTTGAGTATCTGGCAGGCATCTGTTTTTACAGGGGCAGGGGACTGTCCGTATACAGATTTGCTGGTATTAACTCAAAAAGGCGGCAGTAAACTGGAACTTCAGCTTGCATCCGACAGTTGTGATGGATTTATTTTGGGAGGTTACGCCTGTTATACACCCGGAAAGGAAGCATGGGAGAAGTTGAAGAAGTGTTTGCAAAAGTGAAAAGAGGAAATGAAGTGACTGTGAAAGGAATTATTGTTTTTTATTTTATGAGATTACCCTGGATGAATTTTGAAGATATAGTATAATAATATTAAAGAGATTTGGAGTAAAGTGAGGTGAGTGCAATGACATTAACAGATGTAAAAATTTCAATACCATTGGAAATGGTATCATATGTTACTTCTGGTGATGAAAACATGGAATTAGAAAGAAATGCACTTCTTTTATATCCATATATTAAAAATCTGACGATTTCACATGGGAGGGCAGCAGAGATACTGGGAATCCAAAAGTATGAACTGATAGAGTTATACGATCAATTGGGATTGGCTTATCTGAATTTGGATATAGATGAAGTTGAGAAGGAAGTTTCGGTTTATAAGAAATTGAAAGGGACGGCTATATGATTGTAATTTCAGATACAACCCCTATTATTTCTTTGCTTAAAATTAATCAGTTAAGGTTACTGAATTATTTGTTTGGTGAGGTAAAGATTCCAGATGCGGTTTATGAGGAGTTAATTACTAATTCAAAGTATCAAAAAGAAGCCGAGCAGATATTGAGTGCAGAATATATCGGAAAGGTTGTTGTGGAAGACAAAAAATCAGTTGCATTGCTGCGAAGAGCAACAGGGTTGGATGCCGGAGAGAGCGAAGCTATAATTTTAACTGATGTAATTAAGGCCGATTTACTATTAATGGATGAGTTGAAAGGCCGACAGGTTGCAAAACAGATGGGGCTCAATATTATGGGAACGGTTGGTATACTAATGGCTGCATTTGATGAAAAATTATTATCTGCAGAGGAAATAGAACTGTATATTGATGTATTACGGAGTAATGGAAGACATATAAGTGACATACTTTATGAGCAATTGATGGAGAAGATAAAAAAATAACCACCAGTGTTTTGAAGTGATTTCAGATTGCATCCGACAGTTATGATGGATTTAATCCGGACCTTTAAAAGGAAAAATCCATGCAGGTTCTTGTGGCGGTATACGGGCGTACTTTTCCATCGGCAACCGCCACATGCAGGGGATGCACGGCATAGCCTTTTAAGGCTTTTTCGTCCGTAAATGTGGAATCCAGCATAATATCCGCATTGGAGCTGGAAAACAGGTCAGATCTGGCTGTCCAGATATAGTAGGTAAGCATTCTTAAAGTTTGTGTAGTTTCGTTTTGAGAGAAAGGCGCTCAGCCCGCCGCCATTCAGGTGAACCAGATTATGGCTGAAATCACTGACATATTCCATGTTGATGATAAAACTGCGGTGTGTCTGGAAAAAACAATTGTCAGGGAGTGTGTTAAGCCAGTGCTGCATGGACTGGAGCGATATATAATCCCCGGTAACAGTATGGACTATTACTTTACGCTGGATTATCTCCACCATAATAATATCATTGGTAAAAACGGAAACTACTTCATTTTTTGTCTGGATGATTACCTTTGTATGGAAAGAGTAGTAAAGCTTCACGGCATCATCCATGTTCCGGAAAAACCGCTTTGAATCCAGAGGTTTGGACAGATACCGGAATACGTGGAATCTCATAGCGTCATCCAGATATTCAATATATGAAGTAACAATAAAAATAATGGTTTTTTCATTCTGTTTTTTGAGTTCGCAGCCTGCATGGATTCCGTTCACACCCTGCATTTCCACATCCAGAAAAACAATGTCCTTTTCACCGGAATCAGCAAGCAGGGATTCTCCGTCCGTATAGGCAGTAATTTCCGGACATGCCACTCTTTTATGTGAGAAAAAAGTGTGTATCAGGTCTTTCATCTGTTCAATAATAAAATGGTCATCATCACAAATCAGAATTCGCATAAAACCCCGCCTTTCGTTTGTAGTTGTTTTATGGATGCCGGAGCATCAGGACTGTATGGAATGTATGGGATTCATCATTAAAGTACATCTGAATTTCCCCGTTATATTTTTGTACCATGCGCTCGATGCTATGGATGCCGTATCCGTGCCGCATTTTATCCGGCTTACTGGTATGCAGTTTATGGTCTGTGGCTGAAAATGGATTGGATATGCAGGTGTTTTGGACCGATACAAGGGTAAAAGGAGTATGTTTCCGGTTTTGGATTTTAATGTCAATAAAAGAATTATTTGCGGAAGAAGCAGCCTCATAGGCATTGTCCAGAAGGTTCCCCAAAAGTACGGTCAAATCGCTGTCAGAAATAAAGTCTGTTGTATTGTTTCGTACATCGGCAGAAAAGATAATGTTTTTGTCATGGCAGAGCTTCAGGTAACGGCAGAGGACAATATTTAAAAGTTCACGCCCGCAGATTTTTACAGTGCTGCCAAGCCCGGGCGAACCCATAACTTTTTCAATGTAAGAGTCTATTTTTTTATTCTGCAGTTTTTGGTTCAGCCCGGAAATGGTGCGCAGGTGATGCCTCATATCGTGAACCAGCATGCTCTGGTTTTCCCGCTCATCCAGCAAAAGTTTATAGTATTCCTTGTAATTGGATTCATTTTGCAATGAAATCTGAAGCCTGGTAAATTCTTCGCTCTTTTTCTGGTTATAGCTGTTGATGGAAAAGATAAGAAGGTTTACGGCAAGCATGAGGAGGGAACTGATGGCAGCCAGCCAGTTAATGCTGGCTGGAAGGGACTGGCCTTCACAGACCATAAACAAGGTAATAATCATCAGCAGGCTTGCACACGGTACAGCGGCAAGCAGAAGGGCAAACCGGTTAGGCTGCTGGCCGGATTTATTTTTCTGTTTAAAAATATATGATATAACATAAATAACAAGAAAATAAAGTGTTTTGCCCAGAACTCCATGCAGTGCGAAAATACGCAGACGGGTGCTGTCTGCAAAAAGGGATAACTCAAAATGGGGTAAAACACTGTAGAATACTAATTCGCATAATGCCATGATTGTGGTTGCCATTGCAGAATGAAAAAGGGCAGTATACCATTTAATCCGGTAACATATCAAAAAGAAGAACAGATTACCCAGAAAAAAGCTTATGCAGTTTACCCAGCTATATTGAAATACAAGCATTAAGACCAGCTGTATGGCATAGGAGAAAAACAGAAAAAAGACTTCGGTTTTTTTGGAATAGCCGGAAATAAAAATATTAGAGGCATAAAACCAGATAATAAAGGCCTCTATGATATATATAATAAAATAACATAAAGCAATTCCCATATGCCACCCCGTATTTCAAATGCTGCATTAAATTCTTTGTATCAGCAGAATTATACAAAATTTGGCATGGGAAATCAATAGAAAAATACAAATTTGCAGGAAATATATTGTACACAAATACATTGTTCATCAATTTAAAGGGCGGTTTTTTTGAT
>CAYNOE010000007.1:0-32701 GCA_964398745.1 uncultured Lachnobacterium sp. | reverse complement strand
AAATTTTTTAAAAATATAGTAGTCCTGAAATTTAAGGAATTTGATAATATAAATGATGTTGAATTTTTAAGACAGGCAAAGCTGTTAGTTACAAGGGAAAATGCGGTAGAATTAAAGGAAAATGAATATTTTATTGCGGATCTTATTGATATGCAGGCGGTTTCCGATGAGGGGGAGGAACTCGGAGTGATTGCGGATGTTCTAAAGACAGGAGCAAATGACGTATATGTGATAAAAAAAGAAAACACAAAGGATCTGCTGGTTCCGGCAATCAGGGACTGTATCAAAAATGTAGATCTGGAACAGGGGGTAATGACAGTTCATTTGCTTCCTGGTTTGAAGGAGGAGTAAAGGGCAGGATATCTGATCCGTTTTAAATTGTTATAGGAGCGGTTTTATGAATTTTCATATTCTGACACTTTTTCCGGAAATGGTCATGCAGGGGCTTTTGACAAGCATTACCGGACGTGCGGTAAAACAGAATAAAATCGGAATTGAGGCTGTCAATATCCGTGATTATACGAAGGATAAGCATAAAAAAGTGGATGATTATCCATACGGCGGCGGAGCAGGAATGCTGATGCAGGCACAGCCTGTTTATGACGCGTGCAGGAGTGTCCTGGACAGGTTAAAGGACGGGAAAAAACGCGTGGTTTATGTGACACCGCAGGGACGGCCGTTTACCCAGAAAATGGCGCGTAAGCTGGCGGAGAATGACGACCTGCTGATTCTCTGCGGGCATTATGAGGGCATTGACGAACGGGTTCTTGAGGAAGTCGTCACGGATTATGTCTCCATCGGAGACTTTGTGCTGACGGGCGGTGAACTTGCCGCAATGGTTATTGTGGATGCCGTGTCGCGTCTGGTTCCCGGAGTACTGGGAAACGGACAGTCCGCCCTGATGGAATCCTTTCACGGAAATCTTTTGGAATATCCCCAGTATTCCAGACCGGAAATCTGGCACGGGAAAGAGGTTCCTGCGGTGCTGTTGTCCGGCAATCCGAAAGAAATCGAAAAATGGCAAAAAGAAGCTTCCTTAAAGCGTACCAGGGAGCGCAGGCCGGATCTTTACAGGCATTACTGTGCGCTTACGGACTGTAAAAGTCTGCTGATGGGCCGGAAATTAAACCATATTGACATGATTGAACTGGTAAACAGGGGAAAAGCAGTGCTGGTATGGCGGAAGGAAAATGAAATTCTTTTAAAGGAGCCGGAAAGCGGGATTTTTTACCATACGGATTTAAGTTCACATGAAACCGATCCGGTATTCGATTTTGAAGCACTGTTTAAGCACAATCCGGGTATGCTGCTGTGTGTGCACCAGCAGTCAGCGGCGGATTTTCTGGAAAAAAAATATGGAGCTGAACTTTATATGCGCTGCATACAGTTTGCATATACCAGAAAGGAAAAACTGCCGCAGAAAACATACCGCGGCTTTCAAATCCGTCGTCTGGGGATGGAATACTCAGGCGTGGTTACGGCTGTATATCATACAGTGGAAGAGCCTTTCTACATTTCTGACAGGATAAAAAAAGGCGCACTTTTCGGCTGCTTCCTGGAAGAAAAACTGGCTGGTTTTATCGGAATCCACAAAGAGGGCAGCATGGGGATGCTGCATGTATTTGAAGATTACCGCAGAAGGGGCGTTGGAACGGCGCTGGAAGCATACCTGGTCAATCACATGCTGGAACAGGGCATGACTCCCTATGGACAGGCAGCGGAAGACAATAATGTATCGCTTATGATGCAGGAAAAAATGGGGCTTTGTACTGCAAAAAATCCGGTGTTCTGGATGCGTATAAAAGTCTAAAAAAAGCTTGCATTTTATGCAGAATTATGGTAGTTTATTAATGTTGTGAATACTTGACGGTCCTCTTTTGCCCGGTACAGGACATTAAGAACGTCAAATGAGATTAGGAGGTCACAAAATGAACGCAACCGAGATTATCAGAAACATTGAAGCAGGGCAGTTAAAGGCTGAAGTACCGCAGTTTTCCGTTGGTGATACCGTTAAGGTTCATGCAAGGATTAAAGAGGGAAGCCGTGAGCGTATCCAGGTATTTGAGGGTACGGTAATTAAGAAACAGGGTGGAAGCAACCGTGCCACATTCACTGTACGTAAGATTTCCAACGGCGTGGGTGTTGAGAAGACATGGCCGTTACATTCCCCGAATGTGGAGAAGGTAGAGGTTGTCCGCATGGGTAAGGTACGCCGTGCAAAGCTTTTCTACTTAAGGGACCGTGTCGGCAAGGATGCCAAGGTAAAAGAAAAAGTAAAATAATTTTGCTTCGGTCAGGGCTGGTACATTGTACCAGTCCTTTTTTCGGCAGCCGTCTTGCTATTTGCGGACAAATCGTATAAGATAAAAACCGGAGATGATACAGTTGAGAAGACATAGTGGGCTGAATTTTAACAAACGAAGGAAAAAACTCAATATACCGCTTTTAAAAGAAATTGCATCATGGATACTGTCCAGTGTGATTATAATTGTGATTGCCTATACGCTGGTCCGTTTTTTCGGACTGCGGACAAGTGTGGTCGGAAACGCCATGACGGAAACCCTTGATAATGAAGAACAGATTCTGGTCAACAGTTTTGTTTATATGGTCAGGGAGCCGAAGCAGGGGGATGTGATTGTATTTCTTCCGAACGGAAATGAAAAGTCCCATTATTATGTAAGGCGCGTTATGGCGTGTCCGGGAGATACCGTCTGGATTCATGACGGAGCGCTTTACGTCAATGGCAAAATTTATAACGAGGAGATTTCGGTTTCCTCGATTGAGGATCCCGGCATTGCAGGGGAGGAAATTACGCTGGAAACAGGGGAATATTTTGTTCTCGGGGACAACCGGAATAACAGTGAGGACAGCCGCATGGCGAATATCGGCTGCATTAAAAAAGACTACATTATCGGAAAAGCATGGTTCCATTTCAACAAATTAACCGATATGGGGTTTATACACTGAATTAACTGATACTTTGAATGTGCCAGTTTTTCTATTAAAACATGACATGCAGCATCGGTTGGTCTGCCGTCAGGCAGATTTTGTATGAACCGATGTTCAGGATGGGGAGGATATATATGAATTACCAGTGGTATCCCGGACATATGACAAAGGCAAAACGGCAGATGCAGGAGGACATAAAACTAATCGATCTTGTAATTGAACTGGTGGATGCCAGAATGCCGTTAAGCAGCAGAAATCCGGATATTGATGAACTCGGAAAAAATAAATTCCGGATGATTTTAATGAATAAGGCAGATCTTGCGGACAAAAGGGCAACAGAAAGCTGGACTGCTTATTTCAAAAAGCAGGGATATTATGCGGTGAGTCTTGATGCCAGAAAAAGAAACGGCATGAAATCCATTACAAATATGATTATGGAAGCCTGCAGGGAAAAAATTGAGCGTGACAGAAAGCGCGGAATTAAAAACCGTCCGGTACGCGCCATGATTGTAGGAATTCCGAATGTCGGAAAATCCACTTTTATTAATTCTTATGCAGGAAAAGCATGTGCAAAAACGGGTAACAAACCCGGCGTGACAAAGGGGAAACAGTGGATTCGCCTGAATAAAGAGGTGGAGCTTCTGGATACACCCGGAATTCTCTGGCCAAGGTTTGAGGACCAGAAGGTGGGGCTTAAGCTTGCATTTATCGGTTCCATGAACGATGAAATTTTAAATACGGACGAACTGGCGCTTCAGATGATTGAATTTTTGCAGAAACAGTATCCGATGGTACTGCATGAGCGTTATCAGATTGCAGCAGACTGTGAGGCAGCAGAAATGCTCGGAGAAATCGCAAAAGCCCGTAACTGTATGGCAAAAGGAGGGGAAGCTGATTACAGCAAGGCAGCTGCCCTGTTAATTGACGATTTCAGAAGTGGAAGGCTTGGACAGATTACACTGGAGAGACCGCAGGATGAATGAAAAAAAGATTGGTGAAATAAAAGAAGAACTGAACCGGTATTCCGCAGAAAACCTGACTGGGTTTATTGAAAAATACAAAAACGACCCGCGTTTTGGCACCGCAAAACTGGTGGAAACGGCAAAAAAACGCTACGAAAAGCTGCTGGCGGAAAAAGCGCGGATTGAAACATTAAAGAAATATGAAAAAGAGTACGATAATTATACATATATATGCGGTATTGATGAAGCAGGCAGGGGACCGCTTGCGGGACCGGTTGTTGCGGGTGCCGTGATTCTGCCGAAAGACTGCCGGATTCTTTACATCAACGATTCCAAAAAGCTTTCCCCCAAAAAAAGGGAAGAGCTGTACGATGTCATTATGGAACAGGCTGTATCAGCGGCAACCGGCATGACAGACCATGAAAGAATTGACGAAATTAATATTTTACAGGCAACTTATGAGGCGATGCGAAAAGCAGTTAAAAAACTTGTGCCGCAGCCGGATTTGCTGTTAAACGACGCGGTCACGATTCCGGGGCTGTCGATAAAACAGGTGCCGATTATAAAAGGGGATGCAAAAAGCATATCCATTGGCGCGGCGTCCATTATTGCAAAGGTGACAAGGGACCGGCTGATGGATGTATATGATGAAATGTACCCGCAGTATCATTTTAAAAGCAATAAAGGCTATGGCACTGCAGAGCATATCGCGGCATTAAAAAAATACGGTCCGTCGCCCATCCACAGGGCGACATTTATAAAAAATCTGTAGCTATTCAGAACCCCCTGGAATAAGATAAGCAGAATCGTCATGCTTTGCATGTAAGAGTCTGTTTATCTTATTCCAGTGTGGCTCGAATAGAGCCACCGCCCCATATATGAGTAAAAGGAGGCAGGTAATAAGGAATCTTCCCGCAGAGCGGGCCCCTCCTTATTACATGGAAAGCACGACTGGTCGTGCGGTTTTGTGAATGTACGGGGCGGGGTTCTGAATAGATACAAAAATTTTGATTGTGCCGGGGGGAAAATATTATGCATATTTCAGATTTGATGGGACAGTATCATCAGACGAAAACAGCGGACAGCGGAAAATTAACCGGAACCAAGGGGGTTGAAAATCTGGTTTCCTCCCTGCGTTCCCTGACAAAAGGAAATATTTTTGAGGGAACGGTCAGTTCTGTCAAAAACGGCAGGGTTACGCTTGCACTTTCGAACGGGCAGCAGGTCAGTGCGCGCATGGACGGTAAAGTACCCCTTTCCGTGGGGGAATCCATGTTTTTCCAGGTCAAATCCAACGACGGGATGCAGATTGCCATACGTCCGTTTCTAATGGACGGCGCGAGCGGAAACTATACGCTTTTGCAGGCGCTTTCCGCGGCGGGGCTTCCTGCCGAGCCGGACTATCTTTCCATGGTAAACCGTATGATGCAGGAACAGATGCCGATAGACAAAGCCAGTCTCCAGCAGATGGCAAGGATTGTAAATTCTAATCCTGGTCTGGATGTCCAGACAATCGTACAGCTTAATAAGCTGGGAATTCTGGTTACCGAAGAAAATGCGGTGCAGTTCGAGAATTACCTGAATGACAAACAGGCGATTACGGCAGAACTTGACAGTTTTATGGAAGAACTTCCGGCAGCGCTTGGTGCAGAGGAACTTCCGGTGGAACAGATGCGGGAAATGGGCAGTAAAGTTCTGGCCATTCTGACTGAAAACCTGCCTGACGTCCCCAAAGAAGCGCTGCAGGAAAATGTACAGGCACAGCAGGCAGTGTTGGTAAATGAAGGAGAAATTCCGGCAGATATGGCGGAAAAGGAAGTTCCTGCCCAGGAAGCCCTTCCAGAAGAAGCCGTGACCGCAGAGACGGAAAATGCCGTACCCCCTGTACAGGAAGAAACAGCGGAAGCATTAAATTTTCTTTCTGAAAATACCCCACAGGAAAAGCCTGCCATTCCAAATACGCTTGGCGCACTATTTGACGATGCGCAGCTTAAGGAATTAAACCAGATGCTCGGAAAGCTGCTGCATACAGGGGAGACCGCGTACACAAAGGAAAGCGGGGCAGCTGAGGTATTAAAGGATTTGCAGCAGGTACTGGGGGATAACTTCCCGATGGAAAAAAGCGACCTGCACAGGCTGTTTACTTCCCGGGCATTTACCAGCCTGCTTAAGGATGCGATGGAGCAGCAGTGGATGGTAAAGCCGCAGGAATTTTCCAGAAATCCGGAAGTAAAGCAGCTGTATGAGCGCATGGAAAACCAGCTGCAGCGCATTGAACATGCAATGAAGGCGGCAGGACAGGAAAATACAAATCTTGCACAGACAGCGGCGGATATCCGGGGTAATATTGAATTTATGAACCAGATTAACCAGGTATATACTTATGTACAGATTCCGTTAAAAATGTCAGGACAGAGCGCAAGCGGAGAACTCTATGTCTATACTAACAAAAAAAACCTTGCAGAAAAAGACGGAGAACTGAGTGCTTTTCTGCATCTGGATATGAACAGCCTTGGTCCGACCGATGTATCGGTAAAACTCTACGGGCGTAACCTTGAAACGAACTTTTACCTGGACAGTGACGAGGCGTATGCCATTATCCAGAAAAATATGCCCGTACTTGAGTCAAGGCTGGAAAAAAAGGGTTACAACTGCAAAATGACAGTAGTCAACGAAGGAAAGCATGTCAACTTTGTAGAAGACTTCCTGAAAAAGGACCAGCCGTCTGCAGGGCGGCTGCACCGTTATTCTTTTGATATGAGGGCGTAGAAGTATGGCAGATAATAATTTTAAACCTTACCAGTTTGGAAAGATTTTGGACAGGACAAATAAAAATAGCGCCGAAAAGACTGCAGTCGCGGTTGCCTATGAACCAGGGGAGGCCGCGCCAAAAATTCTTGCAACCGGAAAGGGAAAGGTTGCAGAAAAGATTATAGAAACTGCAAAAGAAAATAATGTGCCGACCTATCAGGACAATAAGCTGGCGGATACGCTCTCAAAGCTTCAGATTGGGGATATGATTCCGCCGGAGCTGTATGAGGCAGTTGCAGAAATACTGGTTTTTGTGGACGATATGGACCGCTTAAAATCCAAGGTTGACATGGCACAGGGAATGCGTTCATGAACAAAAGGAAAGTGGGAGCTTATTACGAAACGCTTGCGGCAGCTTATCTTTGCAGGCAGGGATATAAGATACTGGAGAGAAATTTCCAGTGCAGGACAGGGGAAATTGACATTATTGCGGGGGACGGGGAATATCTTTGTTTTATTGAGGTCAAATTCCGGAGTAGCGGCGGCTGCGGTCTTGCGCTTGAAGCTGTTACGCCGGGCAAGCAGAAAAAAATTACAGGGGTTGCGCAGTACTATATGAAAAGGCATGGGTATTCTGCTGATACCTTATGCCGTTTTGACGTGGTGGCAGTCAGCAATGATGAAATCATGCTGGTTAAAAATGCATTTATGTAATGGTAACTGAGGTAGAAGATGAAATATGAAGATTTTAAAATAAAAGACCAGAGGCAGGTTTTTAATCTGACAGAGAAAGGAAACCTTCCCCTTCTTACCTATCCCCTTCTGGATGAAACCGGAATCGTAAAACACGGGTTTACCACAAGGGAGGGCGGTGTCAGTAAAGGATGTTTTGAAAGCCTGAATTTAAGTTTCACAAGGGGAGATGACAGGGAATGCGTGGCGGAAAATTACAGGCGTGTGGCGGCTGCGTTCGGATGCGACAGCGCTGATATTGTCACATCCGACCAGACGCATACCACAAATGTTATGCGTGTGGACAGATCTTTTGCCGGAATGGGGGTTACAAGGGAAAAAAGTTATAAAGACATTGACGGGCTCATTACAAACGAACCGCATCTTCTGCTTGCAACATTTTATGCAGACTGTGTCCCGCTTTTTTTTGTGGATCCGGTGCATCATGCAGTCGGCCTTTCCCATTCCGGCTGGCGTGGGACTGCAGACAGGATGGGGGCGGTCACGCTTGCCGCCATGTATCTGGAGTTTGGTTCGCTGCCGGAGGATGTATATGCTGCTGTGGGACCGTCTGTCTGCCAGGACTGTTATGAAGTCAGTGCGGATGTGGCAGAGGTCTTTATGAAAGAATTTGGCGGGCATGAAAAAGAAATTCTTACAGGCAGGGGAAACGGAAAATACCAGCTTGATTTATGGAAAAGCAATGAAATAGTATTACTTGAAGCAGGGATTCAAAAGAAGCATCTTTCGGTTACGAATATTTGTACCTGCTGTAATCCCGGGCTTCTGTTTTCCCATAGGGCAAGCCATGGAAAGCGTGGGAATCTCGGGGCATTTTTGATGCTTAAAGAGTAGATGTTACCAGCATATTAAGATTTTCATAAGAAATAATTACACAGATATTAAATTACTGTTCCCGGATGTATGTTATATTAAATACCATGATGTTCCCCTGAAAGGGGACAAAGGAGGGACTGTCTTGATACAGCCGGGTTACAGGGATGAAAAACCGCTTTATGAACAGATTACGGAAGGAATCAGAAAAATGATTCTGACACATGCCATAGCAGAAAACGAGAGTCTTCCGCCCATATGGGACATGGCATCAAAGCTTACAGTCAATCCGGTAGCAGTGGAGCATGCGTACCGCAGGCTGGAAGAAGAGGGCTATATAAAACAGGAGCAGGCAGGTGTGTACGTTGTCCAGAATATCAAAAGCAGCAGGCAGCAGGAACTGCTTGAAAGCTTTGACTGTGTGGTAAGGGAGCTTCTGGGGCTGTCCGCAGGTGCAGATGAACTGGTGGTGCGTGTGTGTGAACTGGCAGAAGGAGAGAAGAAACTTGATTGAAGTGAATAATCTGATAAAGAAATTTGGCGGATTTCAGGCACTGGACGGGGTAAATATGAAAGTAGAGAAGGGTGCGGTTTACGGGCTTGTCGGGCCAAACGGCGCGGGAAAATCCACCCTGATCCGTCATCTGACCGGCGTATACCGTCCGGATGCGGGGGAAGTATTTGTTGACGGGGAACCGGTTTATGAGAATACCAGTGTAAAGGCGGGAATTTCCTGTATTCCAGATAATCCGTTTTATTTTCTGCAGGCGGACACGCTCGAAATGATGTATTATTACAAAGGAATTTATCCGGATTTCGATGAAAAAAAATTTTACCGGATGCAGGAATTTTATCCGGAAATTGACATAAAAAGAAACATCCGGAAACTGTCCAGGGGAATGCAGAAGCAGGTCGCATTCTGGCTTTCCATCTGCTGTCAGCCGAAGCTTCTGGTGCTGGATGAACCGCTTGACGGACTGGATCCAGTGATGAGGCGGCAGATTTGGAGCATTCTTATGGCAGAGGTTTCCGAAAAAAAAATGACGGTACTGGTATCTTCCCATAATCTGCGTGAACTGGAGGATGTATGCGATCATGTGGGAATTATGAACCACGGGAAGATCATACTGGAACGTTCCCTGATGGAGCTGCAGGGCAATATCAGCAAAATACAGGTTGCATGCGCGGGCGGTATGCCGAAGCTTCCGCAGGATTTTGAGGTTCTTCACATGTCAAATATCGGACGTGTTTATACCCTGATCGTAAAAGGCAGTCCGAAAGAAGCGCAGGCGCTGCTTGCTGCTGAGGAAAATATGGCAGTAGTTGTGGACATTCTGCCGCTTACGCTGGAAGAAATTTTTATCTACGAAATGGGAGGCCTCGGCTATGAAGTCAAAGACATCCTTTTTTAATAAAGTGATTTTTAAAAAAAATTTTACGATGTACTGGCCGCTTGCGGTCTGTTACCTGATTTATGAAACCATAAAGGTACCGGTCCGCCTGTGGCTGGGAATCAGGCAGCGGTATCTGGTGGGGGATCTGGGCTGTCTGGCGGACAGTCTGAGACTCGGGACAGACTTTTATGCTGCCGCTGTTATGGCAATAATCTGCGGGATGCTGCTGTTTGGTTATCTTTTTAAGGCAGAGAGTGCAAGCATGATACATGCGCTTCCGGTTACCAGGACAGAATTATTTTATACAAACGTATTAAGCGGACTGTCTTTTATGTTTGTACCGCAGATATTTGTCTTTCTGGTTACAACACTGATCAGTCTGGTGCATGGAATCACGGATGTGCAGTATATCGGAATCTGGCTTCTTTCAATGATGGGGCTTTCCTTTTTTTTGTTCTCGCTTGTCTGCTTCTGTGCAATGTTTACAGGCCAGTTCTTTGCGCTTCCGGTTTATTTTGGAATCATAAATTTTCTTGCCCTTGGCGTTTCAGCAGGTGTACGCGGAGTACTTTGTTTTCTCGGATACGGTGTCAGCTGCCAGGATACGCCGGATATGATTTTTCTTAAGGCTCTGTCGCCGCTTGTCTGCATGGATGATAATGTGTATATCCAGCCGGTATACAAAAAAACGGCAGCGGGGGATTATTTTGTTTCCAGGCTTAAATACGAGGGCGGAAAGACGGTATTTTTTTATCTGCTTGCGGCAGTCATTTTTTATCTTTTTGCCTGGTACGGCTACAAAAAACGGAAGCTGGAAAGCGCAGGGGACCTGCTGACCTTTCAGTGGATTAAACCAGTATTCCGCTGGGGTATGGGAATCTGTACCGGATATGCCGTGGCGGTATTTGCGGCAGCATTTTTAAATGATGTCTTTATCCGGATACCGGCTGTTTCCTTTCTGGTTCTGGTTATACTGTTTGCGTTCATTGGTTTTTTCATTGCAGACATGCTGGTGCAGAAATCCTTCCGCGTTTTTACCAGAAACCGGTTTAAGGAATACGGGCTGTTTTTCGTCTTTGCACTGGCAGGATTTTTGTGTCTGTCCGCTGTAGCACATATTCTGGAACAGGACATTCCCCAGGAAGAGCAGGTAGAGGAAGCTTTTGTTGAGATGAATTATCCTGTGCGTTATGAGGGGGATGAAATTAGAAAAGTAATTTCGCTCCAGAAAAAATTTCTGGAAAAGAAACAGCTTTTTAGGAAAGCAGGCTCAGGGAAAGACCATGTGACGGTTTCGTTTGCTTACTGCCTGAAAAACGGGAAAAAAATTTACCGGAACTATGACCTTCCGGCAGGATTGAAGGAAAGCACTGCCATTTCCGGAGAGATTATAGAGAATGAAAGGAAAACAGATGCGTTTATGCAGAATCTGGTCGGTTCGGATTACGGGCAGATTACGGATGTCCTGGAGGTGAATGTGGACGGGGGAGACGAAAATTCCAGTTATGTCTGCCGGCTGGCAGGCGTGCAGGCAAAACATGTGTATGACGCGCTGGTACGTGATGTAAAAGCCGGGGTGCTCCAGAAATACAACCTTCATGACTATGTTAAGGATCCGGAAGATGAGTGGGCAGAAAAATATCCATACACAGGGATGACAATGGATTTCTGGCATCCGGGAACAGGCTGGAGCACTTCCTACGAAATGATGTACGGAAGGGAAGTGTATGGAAAGAGCGTGTACGGCATACCCTATACGGAAGACCGGAAAACAGGAAGTGCATACCTGTATTTTGGAAAAGACTGTACGAATATCATACAGACCCTGGTTTCGGAAGGTGCGCTGGCAGATGAGGATGAACTGAAATTTAAATCCAGGTAATCCCGGACTTTGCAGCGGAGTGCAAAGTCCTGGGCTGAACTGTTGTTACTATTTACGGCTCGGGAGCCGCTCATAGTAACGATTCGGGGCGATATGCAAATTTTGCTGCGCAAAAATCGCCCCTCACTCCTGAATCATGTTCTTACGGAATGCGCAGTAAATGCGCATTCCTGCCCCGTGAACAGTAACGAACTGTTACCAGAAAAAAACAGAAATATCCTCCGGGGACTTTACAAGTTCCCCGTGATATTGTAAAATCAAGCAGGTACTACCTGCTTGTTTTTATGAATACGGGCAGGGTCTGTAAAATCTGTATGTGATTAACAATGACAGGAAGAGAGGAATGAGATGGCAAAACCAGTAGTGGCAATTGTAGGCCGCCCGAATGTAGGAAAGTCCACACTGTTTAACAAGCTGGCCGGCGAGCGTATTGCAATCGTAAAGGATACGCCGGGAGTGACCAGGGACCGTATTTATGCGGATGTGGACTGGAATGGTTATAATTTTACACTGATTGATACCGGGGGGATTGAACCGGACAGCAGGGATATCATTCTTTCACAGATGCGCGAGCAGGCAGAAATAGCAGTCGCATCCGCAGATGTCATTATGTTTATTACGGATGTACGGCAGGGACTGCAGGATGCGGATTCAAAAGTATGCGACATTCTGCGCCGTTCCAGAAAGCCGGTTGTTCTGGTTGTCAACAAAGTGGACAGCTTCGAAAACCTTATGCCGGATGTCTATGAATTTTACAACCTGGGAATCGGGGATCCGCACCCGGTTTCAGCATCCTCCATGCTGGGGCTTGGCGATATGCTGGATGAAGTGGTAAAATATTTTCCGGACAGGGAAGAAGAGGAGGAAGAGGACACCCGGCCAAAGATTGCAATCGTTGGAAAGCCGAATGTCGGGAAGTCATCCCTTATTAACAAACTGGCAGGGCATGACCGTGTGATTGTATCCGATATTGCAGGAACCACAAGGGATGCAATTGATACTGACATTAAATATAATGGACAGGAATATGTATTTATAGATACCGCTGGTTTAAGAAGAAAAAGTAAAATTAAGGAGGAACTGGAACGCTACAGTATCATACGGGCCGTTACGGCAGTGGAACGGGCGGATATTGTGGTGCTTGTCATAGATGCCACGGAGGGTGTGACCGAGCAGGATGCAAAAATTGCCGGAATCGCACATGACCGCGGCAAGGGAATGATTATAGCCGTTAATAAATGGGACGCTGTAGAAAAGGATAATTCCTCCGTTAAAAAATATACAGAGAAGATACGGCAGGTTTTAAGTTTCATGCCATATGCGGAAATTCTGTTTATTTCCGCCATGTCCGGACAGAGGCTGAACAAGCTTTACGGGATGATTGACATGGTAATTGAAAACTGTAATATGCGCGTGGCGACAGGCGTATTAAATGAAATCATCGCAGAAGCGGCCGCGATGCAGCAGCCTCCAATGGACAAGGGAAAAAGCCTTAGGATTTATTATGTTACACAGGCGTCCGTGAAGCCTCCAACCTTTGTAATGTTTGTAAATCACAGGGAACTGATGCATTTTTCCTACCAGAGATATCTGGAAAACCGCATAAGGGATACGTTCGGTTTTAGCGGGACCCCGCTTAAATTTATTATAAGGGAACGGAAGGAGAAGGAATCATGATTGTTGCAAGGCTGTTGTCGCTTTTCATTGGATATGTATTCGGTCTCTTTCAGACGGCATACATCTATGGCAGAACAAAAGGAATTGATATCCGGGACAAAGGAAGCGGAAATGCGGGAACGACAAATTCCATCCGGGTACTGGGCTGGAAGGCAGGTATCCTGACATTTACCGGGGATTTTTTAAAAGCGGTTCTGGCTGTTCTTTTTGTCAGGCTTTTGTTTGGGCAGACATACAGGGAAGCGGTGAAGGTGCTGGAACTGTATGCCGGATTCGGGGCCGTGCTTGGACACAACTATCCGTTTTATCTGCAGTTTAAGGGTGGAAAGGGAATTGCCTGCAGCGGCGGTGTGGTGATTGCAGTATGCCCGCTTGCAGCGCCGGTTGGCATTGCATTTTTTATAGTTCCGGTTCTCATTACAAAGTATGTTTCCCTGGGCTCCATTCTTGCGCTGCTAAGCTATCTGGTACAGGTTCTTATTTTGGGACAGCTTGGCTGTCTGCACCTGGAGGGAAGCCTTTTAATGGAGTTTTATATTCTGAGCGCCTGCTTTACCGGGATGGCAGTATGGAAGCACCGTGAAAATATCAAACGTCTGCTAAACGGAACAGAAAACAAAATTGGAATGAAAAAAAAGGAGAGTTAATGTGAAAGCAGCAATAATTGGAGCAGGAAGCTGGGGGATTGCCCTTGCGAAGCTGTTGCATACGAATGGAAATGATGTAACAGTATGGTCGGTGATGGAAGATGAAATTGCAATGCTGAACACGCACCACGAGCATCTGGATAAGCTCCCGGGTGTAAAGCTTTCCGAAGATATTGTCTTTACGACAGACCTGAAGGAAGCGGTTATGGGAAAACAAGTGCTGGTTCTTGCAGTTCCTTCCGTGTTTACCAGAAGCACTGCAGCAAAAATGGCGGAATTTGTAACAAAGGGACAGATTATTGTCTGTGTTGCAAAGGGAATTGAAGAAAAGACGCTTATGACGATATCCCAAGTTGTGGAGCAGGAGATTCCGGAAGCTGATGTTGCGGTAATGTGCGGACCCTCCCATGCAGAAGAGGTGGGAATTGGTCTTCCTACCACGGTGGTCGCCGGGGCGAAACACAAAAAAACCGCAGAAAAACTGCAGGATTTGTTTATGAATGAAGTGTTTCGGGTATACACAAGCCCGGATATTCTTGGAATGGAACTCGGCGGTTCACTTAAGAATGTAATTGCATTAGCCGCAGGAATGGCGGACGGCCTGGGGTACGGCGACAACACCAAGGCAGCATTAATTACAAGGGGAATTGCAGAGATTGCCGTACTTGCCGTGGCAATGGGCGCACATACGGAAACCCTCTGCGGTCTGACTGGTATTGGGGATCTGATTGTTACCTGCGAAAGTAAGCACAGCCGGAACAGAAAAGCAGGTATGCTGATTGGGCAGGGAAAAAGCATGAAAGAGGCAACCGATGAAGTAAAAATGGTTGTGGAAGGAATTTATTCCGCAAAAGCTGCGCTTGGCCTTGCAGAAAAATACCATGTGGAGCTTCCGATTATTGAACAGGTAAACCAGGTGCTTTTTGAAGATAAGCCGGCAGGGGATGCCGTAAAGGAACTGATGATCCGCCAGAAACGAGTGGAGCATCTGGACCTGGAGTGGGAGGAATAGTGATGGAAACTATCCGTATCAAGTATTTTACCGACCAAATCGAGCCGCTTTGTTATATTGAAGGCAAGTCTGACTGGATTGATCTTCGTGCCTCAGATGAAGTTACCCTTCATACAGGGGATTTTGCATTAATCCCTCTTGGCGTTGCAATGGAACTGCCGGAGGGCTATGAGGCGCATCTGGTTCCCAGAAGTTCGACATTTAAAAACTGGGGAATTATACAGACCAACAGCATGGGTGTGATAGACAGTTCCTACTGCGGGGATAATGATATGTGGAAAATGCCGGTATATGCAACAAGGGATACACTGATCCATGTCAATGACAGGATTGCGCAGTTTCGAATTGTAAAAAACCAGCCGCAGATCCGGTTTGAAGTTACAGAGTGCCTGGGAAATTCAGACCGTGGCGGATTCGGTACCACAGGAAAAGCATGAAAGGCTGCCGGCTTACAGCCAGCAGCTGTTACATAAATACAGTATAACATCAAAAAGGAGAGTGTTACAGGAATGGAAAACCGCATAGTAAAATTTTATTCAAAGGAAAGCAGCCAGCTTGCACTGCATGCAATTCCGGGCCATTTTGCAACCAGTAATTCACATATCAATTATTATGTGGATGTGACGAGCCTGAAATCCCGGGCGGGAGAGGCAAGGGAAGCTGCAAAGGTGCTTTATGCCAGAATGCATAAAAACGGTTATGTGGACACGATTGTCTGCATGGACGGGACAGAAGTGATTGCTGCTTTTTTGAGCCAGGAGTTCGAGCATGGAGGAATGCTGACCGCAAACCGGCATGAAACGGTTTATATTGTATCGCCGGAAATCAACAACAATAACCAGATGCTGTTTCGTGACAATAACAAGCCGGCAATTGCAGGAAAGCATGTACTGCTTCTTCTGGCAACCACGACAACCGGTGAGACAATCCGGCGGAGTCTGGAATGTATCCGCTATTACGGCGGAACTGCCGTGGGAATCGCATCCATATTCAGCACGGTGGATTCCGTGGACGGAATTCAGGTGGAGTCCCTTTTTAACCAGACAGATGTAATCGGGTACGAGGCATACGATGCGCATGACTGCCCGTTCTGTAAGAAGGGACACCAGATTGAGGCCATGGTAAACGGGTACGGATATTCCAAACTCTAGTACTCTGTCCTGCTTTTCGTCAAACTGCCTGTAAGCAGTGAAAATATTTGGCGGTTTGACGGTGGTAATAAGGGGTCAAGTTAGGTATGATACTAAGTAGATAGAAACGAGAGGGGTTATCCCCGCAGAAAAATTTTAGGAGGTTTTTCAAATGGCAAGTTTATCACTTAAGAATGTCTGCAAGAAATACTCAAATGGATTTGAGGCAGTAAAGGATTTCAATCTGGATGTAGAGGATAAGGAGTTTATCATCTTCGTAGGACCATCCGGATGCGGTAAGTCCACAACCCTTCGTATGATAGCCGGACTTGAGGAGATTTCTTCAGGCGAGCTGATTATTGATGGTAAGGTTATGAACGATGTTGAACCAAAGGACCGTGATATTGCGATGGTATTCCAGAATTACGCGCTGTACCCGCATATGACGGTATTTGATAACATGGCATTTGGACTTAAGCTTAGAAAGGTACCGAAGGAAGAAATTAAGGCAAAAGTAGAGGAGGCTGCAAGGATTCTTGACCTTGAGAAACTGTTAGACCGTAAGCCGAAGGCTCTTTCCGGTGGACAGAGACAGCGTGTTGCGATGGGGCGTGCAATTGTCCGTAACCCTAAGGTATTCCTGATGGATGAGCCGTTATCCAACCTGGATGCAAAGCTGCGTGTGCAGATGAGATCCGAGATTGCATCTTTGCATAACAGATTAGGTGCTACCATCATCTATGTAACACATGACCAGACAGAGGCCATGACACTTGGAACCAGAATCGTTGTATTAAAGGACGGCGTAATCATGCAGGTAGATTCCCCGCAGAAATTATACAACGAGCCGAATAACTTGTTTGTTGCCGGTTTCATTGGTTCTCCGCAGATGAATTTCGTGGATGCGACCTGTGAGATTAACGGGGACAGCGTACAGCTGCACTTTGGTGATTATTCTATCGCCCTTCCGGAGAACAAGGCAAAGAAGCTGATTGAGGGTGGTTACAACGGCAGAAAGGTTGTATTTGGTATCAGACCTGAGGATATTTCAGATGATCCGGAAATGCTTCAGAGAAACAGTGACTGCGTGATTGAATCCGATGTAACCGGATACGAGCTGCTCGGAGCAGAAGTATTACTTTACTACACTGTAGCCGGAACAAACATGACCGCAAGGGTTGATTCCGATACTCCTGCACGTTACGGTGACCATATTAAGCTGGCATTCGATCCGAACAAGGTTCATGTTTTTGATAAGGAAACAGAATTGACAATTACCAACTAGTCCGTTAAAATTATATAGTTGTAAATGATGAAACCGGGTGTGATTATTTACACCCGGTTTTTATGGATTATAACAAAAAGGAGAAATTATGCTGTCGAATCAGAAATTACAGAATTCATTAGACGAAATTTTTGAAATCAGTCATATGGATACTGCGCTGTTTTTGTCAAACGGAAAGCTGGCGGCATCCACTCAGGGATTGTTCATAAGCCCCACACTTGAGCAGGTGGTTCTGGAATTTTCTGCATCCCTGGCGGAAAAGCAGAGCTATCAGGAATATCACCTTTTTAAAGTAATTGTGGAAGGAGAGACAGAATATATACTTGTATGCCATGTGACGGATGAGAATTCTGGTATCTGCGCGCAAATGGCGGTCTGTCAGATCAGAAACCTTGTGATGAGTTTTGCGGGACAGTTTGACCGGAACAATTTTATCCAGAATATCCTGCTTGGGAACATGCTGGTGGTGGATATTTTCAGCAAGGCAAAAAAACACCACATACAGGCAGTGCCCAGGGTGGTATTTGTGATCAATACAGGAAATAAACAAAATGATGTGGCAATCGAACTGGTAAAAAACCTGGCAGATATAAGACTTGGGGATTTTGTGACCAGTGTGGACCAGCACAGTGTTGTGCTGATTAAGGATGTGTCTCATATAAGCGAAGAAAATATGGAGGAAGAACTTTCCCATATCGCAAGTTCCCTTGCAGATAATCTGCACATGGAGGCGATGATTAAGGTTCATGTAGGATACGGCAATGTCGTCCAGCAGCTTCCGGAAATTGCGGAGTCCTATCAGGAGGCCAGGATGGCGCTTGAGGTTGGACGTGTATTTTATGCGGAACGGGACACGATATCTTATGGAAAG
The DNA here is from genome assembly GCA_964398745.1 of uncultured Lachnobacterium sp. Taxonomy (GTDB): domain Bacteria; phylum Bacillota; class Clostridia; order Lachnospirales; family Lachnospiraceae; genus Roseburia. The sequence continues at coordinate 14,575 of CAYNOE010000007.1, read as the reverse complement.
CTTGGAATCGGGAGGCTGATTTACCAGCTTCCGATGAGTTTATGCAGTATGTTTATTAAAGAAGTATTTGGGGACAATGTTCCTGAAATTTTGGATGATGAGGAAGCAATGTCTACAATTAACAAGTTTTTTGAAAATAACCTGAACATTTCAGAAACTGCAAGACAGCTTTATGTACACAGAAACACGCTGGTTTACCGTCTGGAGCGGATTGAAAAAGCAATCGGGCTGGATATCCGGACTTTTGAGGATGCGATGACATTTCGAATTGCAGTGCTTGTTATTGCACATATGAGAAACCAGGGTTTGTAGATATTCTATTGAAATAAGGAGCAGATAAAATGTCAGATTATGATGCAAGCAGTATAGCGGTTCTGGAAGGGCTGGAGGCAGTCAGAAAGCGTCCGGGAATGTATATCGGAAGCGTGACCACAAGGGGACTGAACCATTTAATTTATGAAGTCGTGGACAATTCCGTGGACGAGCATCTGGCTGGCGCCTGTGATACCATCTGGGTGACACTGGAGGCAAACGGTTCATGCACAGTGGAAGATAACGGGCGGGGGATTCCGGTCGGGATGCATGCCAAAGGAGTATCCGCGGCGCGTGTCGTATTTACAACGCTGCATGCAGGCGGCAAATTCGATAACAATGCATATAAAACAAGCGGGGGACTTCATGGTGTCGGTTCATCGGTTGTAAATGCCCTTTCCACTTATATGGATGTGGAAATCAGCCAGGATGGCTTTATCCATCATGACCGCTATGAAAGGGGGAAGCCGGTTGTAAAGCTGGAAAACGGACTTCTGCCGGTGACCGGAAAAACAAAAAAGACGGGAACAAAAATAAATTTTCTTCCTGATCCGGAAATTTTTGAAAAGACAAAGTTCAGGGAAGATGATGTGAAAAGCCGGATGCATGAAACGGCCTACCTGAATCCGGAGCTTACGATTATTTTTGAGGACCGGAGAAAGCCCGTAACTGAGCATATTGAATTTCATGAGCCGGATGGAATTATCGGTTTTGTAAAGGCATTAAACAATAAGCAGGAAGTTCTGCATGATGTCATTTATTTTAAAGGGGAAAGCGAAGGAATCCAGGTGGAGGCCGCTTTTCAGTATACCAGTGAGTTCCATGAAAATATACTGGGGTTCTGCAACAACATATATAATTCCGAGGGCGGAACGCACCTGACAGGTTTTAAGACGGCATTTACAACCATTATTAATTCCTATGCAAGGGAACTTGGAAATTTAAAAGAAAAAGATGCAAACTTTACCGGGGCGGATGTGAGAAATGGCATGACGGCAGTTGTGACGATTAAACATCCTGATCCGAGGTTTGAGGGACAGACCAAGACAAAACTGGACAACCAGGATGCAAACCGGGCCACGGCAAAGGTTACAAACGACGAAGTGCCGCTGTTTTTTGATAAAAACCTTGAGATATTAAAAACGGTCATTGGATGTGCGGAAAAAGCCGCAAAAATTCGTAAAGCAGAGGAAAAGGCCAGGACAAATTTACTGACCAAACAGAAATTTTCTTTTGATTCAAACGGAAAACTTTCCAACTGTGAAAGCAGGGATGCTTCCAAATGCGAAATTTTCATTGTGGAGGGAGATTCCGCCGGCGGTTCCGCCAAAATGGCGAGAAACCGTATGTTTCAGGCAATTATGCCAATCCGCGGAAAAATCTTAAATGTTGAAAAGGCAAGTATAGACAAGGTGCTTGCAAATGCGGAAATTAAAACCATGATTAATGCGTTCGGATGTGGGTTTTCCGAAGGATACGGAAATGATTTTGATATCACAAAACTGCGTTACGACAAAATTATCATTATGGCGGATGCCGATGTGGACGGGGCGCATATTTCAACGCTTCTTCTGACTCTGTTTTATCGCTTTATGCCGGAACTGATTTTTGAGGGACATGTATATGTTGCAATGCCGCCTTTGTACAAGGTTATTCCGTCCAGGGGGAAAGAAGAGTATCTGTATGATGATGCCGCCCTCGAAAAATACAGGAAAAAACATACCGGAAGTTTTACGCTGCAGAGGTACAAAGGGCTTGGGGAAATGGATGCCGAGCAGCTCTGGGAAACGACCTTAAACCCCGAAACAAGGGTGATGAAACGTGTGGAGATTGAAGACGGCAGGATGGCATCTGATGTGACGGCAATGCTGATGGGAACTGACGTACCGCCGCGCAAAGCATTTATTTATGAACATGCAAATGATGCAGACCTTGATATATAGCGGGTGAGGCTTAAAGAGCAGGAGGAACAAAAAGAATGGAATCGAATATCATTCAGACCGAGTATTCGGAGCTGATGCAGAAATCATACATTGACTATGCCATGAGCGTAATTATCGCCCGTGCGCTGCCGGATGTAAGGGACGGATTAAAACCGGTACAGCGCCGTACACTTTATGACATGTACGAGCTGGGTATCCGCCATGACAGGCCTTTCAGGAAATGTGCCCGTATTGTTGGAGATACCATGGGTAAATACCACCCGCACGGGGATTCTTCCATTTATGATGCACTGGTTGTAATGGCGCAGGATTTTAAAAAAGGACTGCCCCTTGTGGACGGACATGGAAACTTCGGCTCCATTGAGGGGGACGGGGCGGCAGCCATGCGTTACACGGAAGCAAGATTACAGAAAGTGACACAGGAAGCCTATCTTGCGGATCTGGACAAGGATGTGGTTGACTTTGCACCGAACTTTGATGAAACGGAAAAGGAACCGGTTGTGCTTCCTGTCAAAGTGCCGAATCTTTTAATTAATGGTACGGAAGGAATAGCGGTTGGTATGGCAACCTCCATTCCGCCGCATAATTTCGGGGAAGTGATTGACGGTGTGATTGCCTATATGAAAAACCCTGATATTTCCACCGCAGAGATGATGCAGTATATCAAGGGACCGGATTTTCCGACCGGGGGAATTATTGCAAATAAAGACGACCTGCCTGCAATTTATGAAAGCGGCGTGGGAAAAATTAAAATCCGGGGCAGGATAGAAATTGAGAAAGGAAAATCCGGGAAAGAACGCCTGGTAATTACCGAGATTCCATATACCATGATCGGCGCAAATATCGGAAAATTTATAAACGATGTATATGGTCTTGTGGAAACCAAGGCAACATCGGATATTGTGGATATCACAAACCAGTCCTCCAAGGAAGGAATCCGTATTGTACTTGAACTCAGAAAGGGAGCGGATACGGATGCCCTTTCCAATCTTCTCTACAAAAAGACAAAGCTGGAGGATACGTTCGGTGTCAATATGCTTGCGGTAGTGGACGGCAGGCCGGAAACCCTGGGACTGATACCCGTTATAAAACATCATGTGCATTTCCAGTATGAAATTGCAACCAGAAAGTATAAAACACTGCTTGCAAAAGAACTGGACAAAAAGGAAATACAGGAAGGGTTAATCCGTGCCTGCAATGTGATTGACCTGATTATTGAAATCCTCCGGGGCAGCCGCAATATCAAGGATGCAAAAGCATGTCTGACAGATGGAAATACTGAAAATATTACTTTCAAAAACCCATCGTCAGAAATTATGGCACAGCAGCTTAATTTTACGGAGCGGCAGGCACAGGCCATCCTTGAGATGCGTCTGTACAAGCTGATTGGACTTGAAATCGAAGCACTGATGAAAGAGCATGAGGAAACACTTGCCAGTATTGGAAAGTATGAGGATATTTTAGGGCACCGTTCTTCTATGGCAAAGGTCATCATAAAGGAACTCCAGGCATTTAAGAAAGCATATGCAAAAGAGCGGAAGACAGTTATAGACAATTTAAAAGAAGCAGTCGTGCAGGAGAAAAAAATCGAAGAACAGGATGTGGTATTTCTTATGGACCGCTTCGGCTACGCAAAGGTTATCGATACGGCTGTCTATGAACGGAACAGGGAATCGGCGGATGCAGAAAACCGCTATGTATTTACCTGCAGAAATACAGACAAAATCTGTATTTTTACGGACAAAGGCCAGCTTCATCTGCTAAAGGTGCTGGACCTTCCGTATGGAAAGTTCCGGGACAAGGGAACACCGATTGACAACGTATGTAATTATGACAGCAAAAACGAGCATTTTGTGTTTATAGCCAGTCTGGATGAAGTAAGCAAAAACCGGCTTGTATTCGGAACGAAGCAGGCAATGCTTAAGGTTGTGGATGGAATGGAATTTGTAGTATCAAAGAAAACTACGGCTGCCACAAAGCTTGGGGAATCAGATGAGGTTCTTCTGGCCGGGATTCTGAAAGCGGATGATACACTTGTGATGCGTTCCGTAAAGGATTATTTTCTGCGTATTGAGTGTGCGCTGATTCCGCATAAAAAGAAGAGTGCGGTAGGCGTGCGCGGCATGAAGCTTTCTGCAGGGGATGAATTAAAGGATATTTACCTTCTGCATGAAGGGGAGAATGAGGAAACAGAGGTCAGGGGAAAAATGGTTTCACTGAACCGCCTGCATGTTGGAAACCGTGATACGAAGGGAACAAAAAAATAATGGTTTACAACCGGAAGAAAATGATGTAATATAAAAAGCGTTAAAAAAATTTTATGCAGAGTAGATTTCGAAGCGTTAAGTGCCCGGTGGACAGGGAGTTGTCACCAGGACGAAAAGATAATAAATTTTATCTTGCGGTTTCGGTATCGCATCCCGCTGCTACATAAGAGCTTTACCTCCTGTGTAGTGAAAAGGAAACTGCAAAGGAGGTATCTTTATGTCTAAATTAAAAAACACAAAAACACTTACCACATGTGCCATGCTTGTGGCACTGGCAGTCGTACTGGGATTTTTGAGGATTCCTCTTACAAACCTCATTGAAATCCGTTTCGGCAGCCTGCCGGTTGCAATTGGTGCATCGCTGTTCGGGCCGGGAGTTGCAGCCGTACTTGCAGCCACTGCCGACCTGCTTGCCTATCTGGTGAAGCCGACGGGTCCGTTTTTTCCGGGATTCACATTCTCCGCAGTTGTTACAGCGGTGATTTTTGGACTGGTGTTATACCGGGAAAAACATGATGTGACAATCGGCCGGATTGTTCTGGCAGAAGTGCTGCATACGTTTTTCGTGGGACTGCTTCTAAACAGTTATAATTTGTTCCTGCTTTACGGAAGTCCTGCCGACAGTGGGATTTCCGGCTATCTTGCAGTGATGTCATCCCGTGTGTTAAAGGAACTGGTGATGCTTCCGGTAAACACAGTACTGCTGGTTCTGGTATTAAAACCGGTGAGTTATCTGGAAAAATACTTTTTGCAGGGTGCAAACAGATGAATTTAAGTTATAGTCAGGCAATGGATTTTTTGGGCAGTCTTCCGGTATTTACCCCGCAGGCAGTGGCGGACAAAAGCCAGGTTATGAATCTGGACAGTATCCGCATTCTGCTGGAGAGGCTTCATAATCCGCAGGAGAAATTAAGCTGTATCCATGTGGCGGGGACAAACGGCAAAGGTTCGTTCTGTGCGTTTTTAGGGCAGATTTTAAAAGAAAGCCGGATAAAAACCGGTTGTTTTACCTCTCCGGCGTTATTTCGTTTTACAGAAACAATTACGGCAGACGGGAAAGAAATCGAAACAGAAGCAGTGGGGCGGCTAATGACTGTTGTCAAAAAAGAAGCAGACCATATGGCGGAGGAAGGCATCCGCTATCCGTCGGAATTTGAGCTTACCCTTGCGCTTGCCTTTTTATATTTTGCAGAAAAGAAATGCGAACTGGTCATACTGGAAACCGGACTCGGGGGCAGTATGGATGCGACAAATATAATTGTCTCCCCGTGCCTTGCCGTAATTACATCCATAAGCTTTGACCATATGCAGCTTTTAGGAAATACGCTGTCTTTGATTGCAGAAAAAAAGGCGGGAATCATTAAAGAACATACCGATGTTCTGAACGCGCCGCAGGAGGCGGAGGTCATGCAGGTATTACAAAAGGCATGCAGCGACAGGGGGGCGCTTTTACATACTGCACATATGCCCGGACAGGTTAAAAGGCATGATAAAATGCAGACGTTTACTCTGGATGGCGTGGGAGAAGTCTCAGTCACCTCTGTGGCGGATTACCAGACGGAAAATGCCGCCCTTGCGGTTTCCGCCGCCCTTATCCTTGAAAAGAAAGGCTATGGGATTTCAAATGAAGCCATCCGAAAGGGACTGGTGAATACCCGCTGGCGGGGCAGGTTTGAATTTTTAGGCAGGAATCCAGATGTGATTGCAGATGGTGCACACAACATTCAGGGCATACAGGCGCTTGCCAGAAACCTGCACAGACTATACCCGGACAAGAAAATCCATTTTGTTACAGGTGTTTTTTCGGATAAGCAGTACAGGGATATGATGGACGAACTGCTTCCCCTTGCCGGGAAATTTTATGCGATTACGCCGCCATCCCCCCGTGCACTGGATAAGGAAAAGTTAAGTGCATATTTAAAAGATAAGGGTGCGGTCTGCGAAACGGCGGAATCAGCAGAAGAAGCGCTTATAAAGGCAAAAAAAGAAGCAGGGGTTGTCTGTGTCTGCGGTTCCTTGTCATTTTTGGGACAGGTTTACGGCGAATAAGGGAATAAACAGAACTATCACGGAAAGGAAAAAAGATGAAAGCAGTTTTATTTGACCTGGACGGAACATTAATTGATTCTTCCATCGGAATTACAAGATCAGTACAGCATGCACTTAATCATTTTGGAATTGAAGAAACGGATACGGTGAAGCTGCGTTCGTTTATCGGACCGCCGCTTGCGGAAAGTTTTCAAAAATACTATAATTTTTCCGATGAACAGACTGCTGAGGCTGTTTTAAAGTACAGGGAGCGTTATAAGACAAAGGGAATTCTGGAATGCCGTCTGTATCCGGGAGTGGATCACTGTATCCGCACCTTAAAAGGACAGGGCTACTTAATCTGCCTTGCAAGCTCCAAGCCGGAAACCTTCTGCAAACAGATTCTGGAAAACAGCGGTATTTTAGGGCTGTTTGACGAAGTGGTCGGAGCCACGTTTGACGGTACAAGGGGAAACAAGGAACAGGTGCTGGAAGAAGTATTCAGGCGCTGGAAACGTATCCCGAAGGAATCGGTATGTCTGGTCGGGGATACCGTATACGATGCAAAGGGCGCAAAAGATGCAGGTATTTTTTTCGTTGCCGTGACCTTTGGTTTTGGAAACCTTGAGGAAATGAAAGCTGCCGGAGTGGATGCTGTCTGCAGTAAGATGGATGAGCTGCCGGAAATCATAGAAAGGCTGATATGAGGTACCTGTATGAAAGAAGATAAAATTGCTGTAAAGGTGTGGAAAATCCTTTATCCGTTTTTGTTCTATTATGCAGTCATGCTGGTTACCATGACGTTCATGCAGTGGATATTCGGCACTGACAGTGAGCATTATGTAATATGCCAGCTTGTGTCCAGCCTTGCCACAATTCCTTTTATGGTGCCGTTTTACAAGGAAAGCAGGCTTTTTTATGAAAAGGAGGAAAAGAAAACATTACCTCCGGGGAAAATGGCGCTTCATATTCTTATGGCGGTTGTCATTGCAGGCTTAACAGGAACTGCATTAAACAATATAATTTCCATGACCCCTTTAGTAGGAATGTCCGAAGGCTACAGAATGGCAAATGAACATTTTTATGGCAGTACCCTTGCGCTGGAACTGGTTTCTTCTGCATTTGTAACACCGGTACTGGAAGAGCTGGTGTTCCGCGGAATCATTTTTACCCGTTTAAAGAGCATGGTGCCGAAGGTTCTGGCGGTCATTTTGTCCGCACTGATTTTTTCCATTATGCATTTTAATATTGTACAGTTTGTCTATGCAATGCTTCTGGGAATTGTCCTGGCGCTTCTGATGGAATGTATGGGGCATGTTGCGGCCGCCATGGCGGGGCATATGACGGTGAATTTTCTGGCGGTCATCCGGACGGAAACCGGACTGATGGAAAATACGGTAAAAGGGGATTTGTTTTCGTGGGGCTTTTCCATTGTCCTCTTTTTAACAGGTTTATTGCTGCTGGTTTTATACATTTTAAAAAATATTCCATCAAAGAAATTGTATAGAAAATAAAGAAAACTTAATATTAATACGAAACAAAGGCGTTTTTACTGAAAAAAAAATTTGGGAAAAGCGCCTTTAAATTGTTTGTATGAACCGAAAATAACGGCATAAAATTGAAATGAGTAAATACAATATGCTCATATAATATATAATTTTCTAATTATCAGACAATATAAAGAAAAAAGTTGTTTACAAGCATATGTTTATGGTAGTAAAATAAATAGCAGGTAAGAAACTAAGGGAGGCAGCAGAAAGGAAGGAAGAACGGATGAAAGAACAGGCAAAAGGGTTATATGATCCAAGGTTCGAACATGATAACTGCGGAATTGGTGCAGTTGTAAATATTAAGGGAATCAAAACGCATGAAACGGTTGAGAACGCTCTTAAAATTGTGGAGAACTTAAAGCACAGGGCAGGAAAGGATGCCGACGGAAAGACCGGAGACGGCGTTGGGATTCTGTTTCAGATTTCCCATAAGTTTTTTAAAAAGGCAGTAAAGCCGCTTGGGATTGAACTTGGGGAAGAGAGGGATTACGGAATCGGAATGTTCTTTTTCCCACAAGATGAGTTAAAGCTTAACCAGGCAAAGAAGATGTTTGAAGTTATCGTCCAGAAAGAGGGCATGGAGTTTCTGGGATGGAGAAAGGTGCCGACCGTGCCGGAGAGCCTTTCCGCAAAGGCGAGGGACTGTATGCCGTGTATCATGCAGGCATTTATCAGGCGTCCGGAAGATGTACAAAGAGGGCTTGATTTTGACCGTAAGCTGTATGTGGCGCGGCGTGTGTTTGAACAGTCCAATGATGACAGCTATGTGGTTTCGCTTTCAAGCAGGACTATCGTTTACAAGGGAATGTTTCTGGTAGAGCAGTTACGCCAGTTTTTCCTGGATTTGCAGGATGAGGATTATGAATCTGCAATCGCAACCGTGCATTCCAGATTTTCCACAAATACCAATCCGAGCTGGGAGCGTGCGCATCCGAACCGCTTTATTGTACATAACGGAGAGATTAATACGATTCTTGGAAATGCGGACAAAATGCTTGCCCGTGAGGAAACCATGGCTTCCGGCGCACTGCGCGGGGAGTTCCAGAAGGTGCTTCCGGTTATTAATACAGAAGGCTCCGATTCGGCAATGCTGGATAATACGCTGGAATTTCTTGTGATGAGCGGTATGGAGCTTCCGCTTGCCGTGATGATCATGATTCCGGAGCCCTGGGCAAACAACGCGATCATGTCCCAGAAGAAAAAAGATTTTTACCAGTATTATGCAACCATGATGGAGCCGTGGGACGGACCGGCTTCGATTCTGTTTTCAGACGGGGATATGATGGGCGCGGTACTTGACCGTAACGGACTCCGCCCGTCCAGATATTATATCACGGATGACGATTATTTGATTCTTTCCTCAGAGGTCGGTGTGCTTGATATCGATCCGACAAAGATTGTTGCAAAAGACCGTCTGCGTCCGGGCAAAATGCTGCTGGTCGATACCGTACAGGGACGTGTGATCGATGATGATGAATTAAAGGAAAAATATGCAGGAAAACGTCCGTACGGTGAGTGGCTTGACCGGAATATCGTTATGCTGCGCAATCTTAAAATCCCGAATGAACGTGTGCCGGAGTATACAGATGAAGAGCGGCAGAGAATGCAGCGCGCGTTTGGATACACCTATGAATCCTTAAAGGATTCCATTCTGCCGATGGCAAAAAACGGTGTGGAAGGTACGGCTGCAATGGGTACGGATACGCCGCTTGCCGCATTGTCCGGAAACCGTGAACCACTGTTTAATTACTTTAAGCAGCGTTTTGCACAGGTAACAAACCCGCCGATTGATTCCATCCGTGAGGAGATTGTGACATCCACGACGGTTTATATTGGTTCAGCGGGAAACCTGCTGGAGGAAAGGCCGGAAAACTGCAAGGTGCTTCGCATCAATAATCCGATTCTGACGAACACGGATTTAATGAAAATCCGCAGCATGAAGGTGGAAGGCTTTAAGATTGAAACAATATCTATTATATACTACAAAAATACGAGCCTGGAAAAGGCAATTGACCGTATGTATATTGAGGCGGACAGGGCGCTGCGTGACGGGGCAAACATTCTGATTCTTTCGGACCGCGGGGTGGATGACAACCATGTGGCAATCCCGTCACTGCTTGCGGTATCGGCCCTGCAGCAGTACCTTGTAAAAACCAAAAAGCGTACCTCCCTTTCTTTGATTCTGGAATCCGGCGAGCCGCGCGAGGTACATCATTTTGCAACGCTGCTTGGCTTCGGTGCGACGGCAATCAATCCGTACTTAGCGCAGGATACGGTAAAGCAGCTTGTAGACGAGCACATGCTGGATAAGGATTACTATGCAGCTATAGATGATTACAACCAGGCTGTTATTGGCGGGATCGTAAAAATTGCGGCAAAGATGGGAATTTCCACCATCCAGTCCTATCAGGGTTCCAAGATTTTTGAGGCACTGGGCATTGATAAAGAAGTGATTGATAAATATTTTACCAATACAGTCAGCAGGATTGGAGGGATTGGCATTAAGGATATTGAGGAGGATGTAAACCAGCTTCATTCCTCCGCCTATGATCCGCTGGGACTGGAAACGGATGTTACCCTTGACAGCAAGGGACGCCATAAGATGAGAAGTGGCGCGGATGCGCATCTTTACAATCCGGCGACGATCCACCTTCTGCAGCAGTCAGCAATGCGCGGGGATTACGGTTTGTTTAAACAGTACACAAAACTGGTGGACGAGGAGCAGAAGCATACAAATATCCGTGGACTGATGGATTTTAATTATCCGAAAAAGGGTGTGGACATTAACGAGGTGGAGAGCGTGGATTCCATTGTGACAAGGTTTAAGACTGGTGCGATGTCCTACGGCTCTATTTCACGGGAAGCGCATGAAACGCTTGCGATTGCCATGAACAACCTGCATGGAAAGTCCAATACCGGAGAGGGCGGCGAGGATAAGGACCGCCTGACCATTGGAAAAGACGGATTAAACCGTTGTTCCGCAATCAAGCAGGTGGCGAGCGGACGTTTCGGTGTGACGAGCCGTTACTTAACGAGTGCGCAGGAAATCCAGATTAAGATGGCGCAGGGCGCAAAGCCGGGAGAAGGCGGACATTTGCCGGGAAAGAAAGTATATCCGTGGATTGCAAAGACAAGGCTGTCCACACCGGGCGTATCACTGATTTCACCGCCGCCGCACCATGATATTTACTCCATTGAGGATTTGGAACAGCTGATTTTTGATTTAAAAAATGCCAACAGGGACGCAAGAATCTCCGTAAAACTGGTATCAGAAGCGGGAGTCGGAACGATTGCTGCCGGTGTTGCCAAGGCAGGAGCACAGGTTGTGCTGATTTCAGGTTATGACGGCGGTACGGGAGCAGCGCCGAGCAGTTCCATCCACAACGCGGGACTTCCGTGGGAGCTTGGACTGGCAGAAACCCATCAGACGCTGATTATGAACGGACTTAGAAATAAAGTAAGGATTGAAACGGACGGCAAGCTGATGAGCGGAAAGGATGTTGCCATTGCGGCATGTCTCGGCGCTGAGGAATTTGGTTTTGCCACAGCGCCGCTGGTTACCATGGGATGCGTTATGATGCGTGTATGTAACCTGGACACTTGTCCGGCAGGAATCGCAACACAGAATCCGGAGCTTCGGAAGCGTTTTTCCGGAAAGCCGGAATACGTGGAGAACTTCATGCGTTTTATCGCAGAAGAACTGCGCGAATATATGGCAAAACTCGGCTGCAAGAGCCTGGATGAGCTGGTTGGAAGAAGCGATTTGTTAAAGGTAAGGGAAGACTTGTCCGGGCGGGAGAAGAAGCTGGATTTAAGCAATATTTTAAACAATCCGTTTGCTGGTGCAAAGCAGAAAGTAACTTTCGATCCGAAGCAGGTTTATGATTTTGAATTAAACAGCACCAAGGACGTTAATGTCCTGACCAGGCAGTTAAAGCCTGCCCTTGAGAAAAAACAGAAGCGTGTGATTGATACCGAGGTCACCAATATCAACCGTTCCCTTGGCACCATCTTTGGTTCCGAGATTACACGGGCATATGATGACACGCTGCCGGATGATACCTTCATTGTGAAGTGCAACGGTGCAGGAGGACAGAGCTTTGGGGCATTTATTCCGAAGGGGCTGACGCTTGAGCTGGTGGGGGATTCCAACGACTATTTCGGAAAAGGACTTTCCGGCGGCAAGCTGATTGTCTATCCGCCTGCAGGTGTGAAGTACCGGAAGGATGAGAACATCATTATCGGTAACGTGGCGCTTTATGGCGCGACAAGCGGTAAGGCATTTATTAACGGTGTGGCAGGAGAACGCTTCTGCGTCCGCAATTCCGGGGCCACGGCTGTTGTGGAGGGTGTGGGAGACCATGGCTGTGAATACATGACAGGCGGGCGCGTGGTTGTGCTTGGTAAGACTGGAAAGAACTTTGCGGCAGGTATGAGCGGCGGTATTGCCTATGTACTGGATGAGGACAATGACCTTTATATGCGTACCAATAAGTCCATGGTATTTACCGAAGAGGTTTCCAATAAGTATGATGTGCAGGAATTAAAGGAGATGATCAAGGAACATGTGACACTGACCAACTCCGAAAAGGGAAAAGAGGTTCTGGATCACTTCAGCGAGTATCTGCCGAAGTTTAAGAAAGTCATTCCGTATGACTATAACCGCATGCAGATGGCAATCGTCCAGATGGAAGAGAAGGGCTTAAATGCAGAACAGGCACAGATTGAAGCGTTTTACGCCAGTACAAGGGCATAAGGAAAGGAGATTATCATGGGAAAGCCAACAGGATTTTTAGATTACGACAGATGTGAGGCGCGTTCGGTGGAGCCGAAGGAACGCATCAGAAACTTTAATGAATTCCATATCTTTCTTTCCGCGGAGAAGCAGAGGGAGCAGGCAGCGCGCTGTATGGACTGCGGGGTTCCGTTCTGCCAGTCCGGCGCAACGATTGCCGGCATGACTTCCGGCTGTCCGCTTCACAATCTGGTGCCGGAATGGAATGATCTGGTATATTCAGGCAACTGGGAGCAGGCATATAACAGGCTGCATAAGACCAATAATTTTCCTGAATTTACCTCCCGCGTCTGTCCGGCGCTCTGTGAAAAGGCATGTACCTGCGGACACTGGGGAGAGCCGGTTTGTGTCCGTGACAATGAGCACGGTGTGATTGAGACGGCATATGAAAAGGGTTATGCAGGACCGCATGTTCCGAAAGTGCGTACCGGAAAAAAAGTGGCCATCATCGGTTCCGGCCCGTCCGGACTTGCGGCTGCCGACCAGCTAAACCAGAGAGGGCATGAGGTCACGGTATATGAAAGGGATGACCGCGTGGGCGGGCTTCTGATGTACGGAATCCCGAACATGAAGCTGGGAAAGCACGTGATTGACCGCAAGGTTGACGTGATGAAGGCCGAGGGTGTGAAGTTTGTTACCGGCTGCAACGTGGGAAAAGACAAAAAGGCAGCGGAGCTGTTAAAAGAATATGACCGCGTGATCCTCTGCTGCGGTGCCAAAAATCCGAGGGATATAAAGGCTGCCGGCAGGGATGCGGAAGGGATTTACTTTGCCGTGGATTATCTGTCGCGCACGACAAAGAGCCTTCTGGATTCTGATTTAAAGGACAATAAATATATTTCCGCCAAAGGAAAAAATGTGGTCATCATTGGCGGCGGTGATACCGGAAACGACTGTGTGGGTACTGCCATCCGGCAGGGCGCAAAATCCGTTACCCAGCTTGAGATGATGCCATGCCCGCCTGAGGAACGTGCAGCGGGTAACCCGTGGCCGGAGTGGCCGAAGGTCTTAAAGACTGATTATGGCCAGGAAGAAGCCATTTCCTGTTTCGGACACGATCCGCGTATTTACCGGACAACCGTCAAGGAATTCCATAAGGACAAAAACGGGAAATTAAACGGTCTGACGATTGTAAGCCTTGAGAGTAAAAAGGATGAAAAGACCGGGCGGATGAATATGGTGGAAGTAGCAGGTTCCGAAAAGAAAATACCGGCGGAGCTTGTGTTAATTGCCGCAGGATTTCTGGGTACGGAAGATTACATTGCAAAAGCCTTTGGCGTGGAATTAAACCAGCGTACTAATGTCAGCACCGCAGAGGAGTCCTATGCGACCTCGGTAAAAAATGTTTTTGCTGCGGGCGATATGCGAAGAGGCCAGTCCCTTGTGGTCTGGGCAATCCGTGAGGGACGTGAAGTGGCGCGTGAAGTGGATGAGAGCCTGATGGGGTATTCCTATCTTTCCATTCAGTAATTCAGATACCGGTTATTTAAATTCCCCCGGCAGCTGTTTTCAGGACGGCTGCCGGGGGTTTTGATCATATAATCTGAATTTTCGAAAATTATCTAAAAAAAAATACTAATTTTCTGCCGACAACAAACCGCAAATGTGCACCAAAAAATAAAAAAATATACAAAAAAAGACAATATCAATAAACCCACGATCCAATAATAGAAAAAAATA
>CAYNOE010000006.1:13290-35479 GCA_964398745.1 uncultured Lachnobacterium sp. | reverse complement strand
AGCGCAAATCACTTTGCGAAGCAAACTTTCATGTGATTTGCTCCATAAAATGTAATGCTCTGGAAAGGAGTTGTCTATGAATTATACAATGTTAAAAGGAAAAATCCATCGTGCAGTTGTAAAGCAGGCGGAACTGAATTATGTCGGCAGTGTGACAATTGATACGGATTTGCTGGAAGCTGCAGGAATTCTGGAATACGAAATGGTGCAGATCGTGGATGTGGAGAACGGAAACCGTTTTGAAACCTATACCATTGCAGGGGATGCAGGCTCCGGCATGATTTGCTTAAACGGGGCGGCTGCCCGCCAGGTTGCCGTTGGTGACCACGTCATCATTATGGCATATGCGCAGATGACTCCGGAAGAAGTCAAAGACCATCACCCGAAGGTGGTGTTTGTGGATGAGGAAAACCAGGTTGTACGTGTGACAAACTATGAGAAGCACGGAAAGCTGACGGAGGATTTTGCTGGGGAATCATGAATGGTTATACCTGCAGTTAAAGGAGTCTGTTCAACAGGCTGAAAACGGAACAGAATGGAAGACATTGACAGAAGTTGTCAGTGTCTTTTGTTTTTTGCAGGCAATATTGCTATCATAATCATCTTTTCCTGAAACCTGGGTTAAGTCTTTTATTTAAATCTTTTCCAAAAGTTGTAATATCCAAAAAATTTCCGGTAGTATTAAGGTAAAGGAGGTTATGTATGGAGGACAACAGAATTATAGAATTATTCTTTTCAAGGTCAGAGCAGGCAATCACAGAACTTGCAAATAAATATGGAGGAGCCGCTAGAAAGGTTGCACTTAATATTTTAGATAATTCGCAGGATGCTGAAGAATGTGTAAACGATGCCTATTTAGGTGCATGGAACAGTATTCCGTCTGGTACAGAAAAGTCACGATTAAGTACAGAGGATAATCTGACAGAAATTATTGAAAATTTTTTAGATACGCTGGATAAAAAAAGCCGCGTTATGTTTGTAAAAAGATACTGGTATGCTGAGTCATTAAAGGTTATAGCTGCGGACTTTGGGGTGACAGAGAACCATATATCAGTAAAGCTTTTGCGTATTAGAAAGAAAATGAAAGCATATTTAGAAAAGGAAGGTGTAGTATTATGATTGAGTCAGAAAAAATAGCCAATGCGATAGGAAATATAGGTGACAAGTTTCTTATGGAAGCACTGGAGTATCCTCACAGACAAAAGATATATAGAAGTATACGTATTTTAAGTGCTGTGGCAGCGGGGATATGTCTGGTAACCGGACTGGCTTTGTGGGGACAAAGAAGCACTGGCAATCCTATTACAGTTTATGCATGCGGGACAGACCAGCAGTTGGCAAACGGAGAGCTGGTTTTGATGTCCGGCAAAATTAATGACAGGGGGGAAATGCAGGGCCCCCCATTAGAATTTTATGTTCTGGGTGATGGGATAAAAAGTATCCGGTTTTCATGTAAGAATGAAAAAATTTCCTTTGCAGACTGGACCGGGCAGCGGGGAGACTATGGGCTTGGTAAAAACTTTACCGTTCCATATGGCAGGGAAAAAGAGGATTATTATTATCTGGTAGTGAACTGGGAACCACAGAATATAATTAGAAAGCTGACAGACAATGAAAATATAAAAATATCTGATTTGAAACAGAAAGAAAAAGAAGATGTCATTGTTATGGAGGTGACGTATCTAAACGGAAAAACTGAAACTGTAGCCATATATATTAAATTAAAGGATAATGGGAATTTTGCAGCTTCGTTTGAACCATATCAAATTACGGAAGAAGACAGTTTTATTTTCAGGCAGGATAGTCTTCCGATAGAACATCAGCCATAGGAGGAGTTGTATGAAAAAGACAGCAGGCCTGTTGTTTGTAATATTGACACTATTATTTACGGGGTGCCAGAAAAATGTGCTTCCGGAGGTACATAAAAGTAGCATGGAAGAGGAACTGGCACGCATTCAGCAGGTGATGGAAGAGTATTATAATTCCATTCATCGAAAAATGACTGGTTATGTGCAGATAGATGCATCATCATCTTTCATGCAGGAGTATGAGGGCTATCAGCCGGATGAAGTTGTATTATTTGGAGTGACCGTAGAGAATAGTGAGAACAAAAGGTATATTACAATTGGAAGTAAGGATGGTTGGCATAATTGTAGTATATTAAATGAGGGATATTGAAAGAAAGGGGCATCCGCTTCTTAAAACAGTATATTTACGATTATTTGCATGGGCATTTGTACGTGCATAAATCCTGAATCCCTGTATATGCTATTACAGAAAGGACAGGATTATGGATTTAGAAAAAGTAGTATGTTATTGCCAGAATGTGACAAATGGGATGATTAAGGAGACTGTTGATGCTGGTGCCAGTACTGTGGAAGAGGTTCAGGAAGCAACTGGAGCCGGGACGGTATGCGGAAGCTGTATAGATGGTATCCAGCAACTGGTTGACAAGTTTGCAGGAGAACAGAAGCAGGATGCATAAACAACAAAAATTATAGCAGTTGCAGATGGGAGAAGTCAGGTTTTTACAGGAAAACCTGACTTCTCCTGCTTTTTTGTTTATGGAACTTATCTATGGGTAACTATTCAGAACTTCCTGGAATAAGATAAGCAGAATCGTCATGCCTGCATGTAAGAGTCTGTTTATCTTATTCCAGGGTGGCTCGAATAGAGCCACCGCCCCATATATGAGCAAAAGGAAGTAGGTAATAAGGAATCTTCCCGCAAAGCGGATCCCTCCTTATTACATAGAAAGCACGACTGGTCGTGCGGTTTTGCGAACGTATGGGGCGGGGTTCTGAATAGTTACATCTATGGAGATGGAAAAACAAATAATTGTTGAAAGAACTCGGAAATTAGGATATAGTATTGTAAATATGTTTTATAAGGGGGAGTTTATGGAACTAAAAGATTTTATGGATTTGGGGCGATTACAGGAGATACAGGATCACTTTTCCGAGGCAACAGGGCTTGCGGCTATCGCGGTAGATAAAAATGGGGAATACCTGACGAAAGGAAGTAATTTCACGGATTTTTGCATGAAGTATACACGCGGCTCAGCTGAAGGAAATAAACGTTGTGTGAAATGTGACAATGAATGCAGCGGGACGTATTTCTGTCATGCGGGATTAATGGATTTTTCGATAGACATTATGGTAAATGATGAGAAGCTGGGTGCTATTATTGGCGGTCAGGTTCTTCCCGGTCCGCCAAATGATGATGAGTTCAGGGAAAAAGCAAAAGAACTTGGCATTGATCCTGAAAAATACATCAGGGCGCTTCACGAGGTACCTGTCAGCAGTGAGGAAAAGATACGTGCATCGGCGAAACTTCTGGGCGAGATAGTCAACCAGCTTGTAAATCTTGAATATTTCAGGCATAATAATCTGGACAGGCTGGATGTAATGAACGAAAACATTACGAAGTCGGGAGTACTGGTTGAACAGATTAATGTGAATACAGGAAAGTTGAAAGAAATAGCAAAGCAGCAGACGATTCTTGCACTGAATGCTGCAATAGAGGCAGCAAGAAGCGGTGAGGCAGGTGTCGGGTTTGCGGTTGTTGCAAAGAGTATGCAGGATTTGTCCGGCCAGTCCGCTGTTATTTATAATGATATTCAAAAATCTGTAGAGGAAATCACATCATTGATTAATTCAATGGTATCGCTTTTTGTTGAATAGTATACATCATATTTGCTGAAATGGGGAAGCAGGCATTAATGAAAGACAGGGAACACTTTTCCGAAAAGGGAGAATTATCAAAAATATGCGGTATCACCTTTGCACCGTTTGCGCCTGCCGGAAGTTTCCGGCAGGAAAACGCGAAGAAGAGCCTTAAAATGATGAAGGAGCGCACCAGTGCCAACTTTGTGATTTTTGTACCGGGCGGTCTGCAGGAGACTCCGCAGTCAGAGAAGATCAGCTATACTTCGGGCAGAACCATGACGGATGGCGAATTAAAAGCCATGATTGAATATGCGCATTCGCTGGGACTGCGGGTGGCGTTAAAACCTACGGTCAACTGTGCA
The DNA here is from genome assembly GCA_964398745.1 of uncultured Lachnobacterium sp. Taxonomy (GTDB): domain Bacteria; phylum Bacillota; class Clostridia; order Lachnospirales; family Lachnospiraceae; genus Roseburia. The sequence continues at coordinate 31,449 of CAYNOE010000006.1, read as the reverse complement.
AACGGAACATGGCGCGCGCATATTAATTTTTTTGATGAAGATGTGCCATGTGAGCCAAAATGGGGGAACTGGTTTTCTTCATATATGGAATTCCAGAACCACTATGCAGGGATTGCCCGGGAGACAGGATGTGAAATGCATATTGCAGGCTGCGAGATGGTCATGTCGGAAAGGCGGGAAAAGGAGTGGAGGCAGACTATCGCGGAAATAAGAAAAGATTTTAAGGGTCTGGTTTCATACAATACAGATAAATACCAGGAGCACAATGTCAAATGGTGGGACTGCGTGGATATAATTTCATCAAGCGGATATTATCCTGTGGATGACTGGGAACGGCAGCTCGACAGGATAGAAGAGGTGGTTACTAAGTTCAGGAAACCATTCTTTTTTGCTGAAGCAGGGTGTATGTCAGCCGCAGGTTCAAAATATGTGCCAAATGACTGGTCTGTGCGTGGAGAGAGTGATTTGGAGGGACAGAAAGACTGGTACAGTGCAATGTTTTCCGCCTGCAGAAAACGAAGCTGGGTGAGCGGGTTTGCCCTCTGGTCATGGACGGACAGACTGTATGGGGAGGATGAAACAGAACAAAGAACAGATTATGAACTGTATGCAAAGCCCGCAGAAAAGGTTGTACAGGAAAATTATAATTCCCTGAAAAACATTCTGTGTTTTCCTGACTGATGCCAGCGTTACTGCTGATAATGCCGGGGATTATATGGGCGGGGAGGAATAAAGACAAAAAGCAGCCAGATTCGGAAAATGCCGTCTTTGCACTCCGCCCTGGTTTTGATTCCAAGCCGTTTCGACAGACATGCCACAATGTACAGCCCGAGACCGCTGCCTTCTTTGCTCCTTGCGCCATCTCTGTAAAAAGGCTCAAATATCCTGTCCATATCCGGTTTCTGTGATTTCTCCAAATCATTTTCCACGATGAGCACCAGTTCATCATTTTCAAAAAATGTTTTTACCCCCACATAACTTTTTGCATATTTACGGACATTGGAAAACAGATTTTCAATTATCCGTTTCAGGTCATGTTCGTTTGATTCAACAAATATGTCTGATTCCGGCAACTGGAAATCTGTTCGTAATCCCCGTTCCTTAATCCATCCGTACTGCTGTAAAATACATTCCGACAGAAAGTTTGTCACATTCAGGGAAGCCGTTTCAGCCAGTTCCTCTTTGGCGTCAAGGGAAGAAATTTCAAAAAAATCATCCGACAGCAGTTTTAAATAAGTTACCTTGTCCATTGCCGTTTCCAGATATTCCTTCTCTGCGCCTTCCAGCTTCCCGCTTTTTAAAAGTAACTGCATATATCCTTTTGCTGCGGTAAGGGGTGTGCGGAAGTCATGGGAAATCCCTGCAATCACGTTTTTTAACTGTTTTTTATCACTTTCATACTGTCCAGCCAGATTCCTGCACATATTCGTATAGGAATTAAGAACTTCTGCAAGGGTTGTGATATCTTTGTCAAAATAGTCTACTGTCACCGGTTTATTCCAGTCCGTATCCTTTCTCTTTTGAACAGCGTGTATAAAGCTTTTCATTTGTCTTTTGTATTGGTAAAGACGAAATACTGACGCAGCAGCTGCCAGCGCCAGTACTCCTGTTAGTATATACAAAACCATATCCCATGCCCCCTTTTTTGGAAACATTTATTTATATATTTTCTTTTTCATCCCTATACAGGAAACTGCATACCATATTCCACTTTCTATCAGCATACCCGCAATTACAGTAAAAATCAAGTGCCCTGTAATTTCATATTCAGAACAAAACACTTTTCTTAGTTTTACAATTGTAAACCATTCCCCGATTCTCACCATGACATTTTCTGAAAGCTGCCCTTCAAGCAGTGTATTCACCAGAAAAGAAACTAATGTACCCATTGCGGCAAAACGGAAATATACCAGCCCTGTTGCTGCTATTTGCCTGAATGCAGTCATCATAAGTATTCCGCAGGCACAAAAATGATAAAACATTATAAATATCAGAACAAAACGGAGTGGAAGCTGGCTGATTTCCCCGACTCCGTTATGGCATCCTATAATAAGCCAGTATATTCCCATGGATAAAAAAACCGGTACCGCAACCAGTGATGCATCCACAAATACCTTACTGAATATAATCTGGTAAATTTTATTCCCTGCGATCACTTCATAATAGGCTGTTTTGTTCATATAAGCAATTCCTACAATCGTTGCTGCAAATACCGATAAAAGACACGGGACAAAAAACGACATTGTCATCTGTACCGCCATCATGTTTTCTGTCAGATTCTTTTTCAGCACCTCAAAATCTATAAGTACCGGGAGCACCGCGGAAAACACACATGCAACTGCCAGCCATTCTGTAAGTCTGGAGGAATGCCTTACCCTGTACCATTCTGCTTTCATCAAGCGATTCATATCTTTTCTCCCTCCTGTTCCTGCGACACTTTTGACAAATAATATTCTTCCAGATTCTCGCCCTCTAATGCCAGTTTTGTCAAAATAAGCCCGCTGTCCGTGATGGTTTTTGACACTTTTTCCACCTCATCCAGACAGGCAAACAGGCGGATTTCTTCTTTTTCCATAACCTTGTATTCTGTCGTGTGAAGCTTTTCTTCTATCACGGCCGCCGTCTGGTCAATGTCATTTGTTTTGATGGTCAGAAAACTTCTGCACTTTTCCGCCAGCTCTTCAGAGGATACACACTCCACTAATTTTCCATGGCTGATAAATACGAAATCCGTACACAGCTCTGACAATTCTGACAACAGATGACTGGATATTAAAATCGTGATCCCTTCTTCATGACAAAGCTGCTTTAATATATTGCGGACGTCCACGATTCCTTCCGGATCCAGACCGTTCACGGGTTCATCCAGTATCATAACCTCGGGTTGTGGCAGAAGCGCCATTCCAATTCCGAGCCGCTGCTTCATTCCGAGAGAGAACTGTTTTACCGGTTTCTTTCCGGTTTCGGCAAGCCCGACAAGTTCCAGTACTTCCCTGATTCTGTCCTCCTTTGCCACACCCCGGACATAGCGGATATATTCCATGTTTTCAAATGCACTCATGCTTCCGTCCAGATACGGCGCCTCCAGCATAAAACTCATGCGGCTTCTGCTTTCCCCCAGATTATCAGATTGACCAAAGATGGTAATCCTGCCGTCCGAGGGAGCAGCCAGTCCGGCAATCATTTTCATAATCGTTGTCTTTCCTGCGCCATTCGGCCCGATTAGTCCGTAGATATGCCCTTTTTTTATGGAAATGGTAAAATTGTCCACTGCGGCAGGTTTCCTTTTCCCGTATACCTTTGTCAGCCGCTCCGGCTGTAAAATATTTTCCATGCTTTTTCTCCTTTCAATTATTATAATACAGGGTTACCCTAAAGAAACGGTTAAAAAAATGGTTAAGAAACGGTAAAATTAATAACAACAGCGCATGGTCTATTGTTTTAAACGATAGCCCATGCGCCATACAGTTTCAATATATTCCTCGTCTCCCGCATACTGCCTGATTTTATTCCTCAGATTGCTCATATGCACCTTTAACGTACTGTCTTCATTATAATAAGGTTCGTTCCATACGCTCTCGAATAAATTTGCCTTGGAAAACAGCTTCGTGGGATTACGGAGCAGTAATTCCAGTATCCCGTATTCTTTACTTGTTAGAATAAGGGAATTTCCCTTTATTGTTACAAGCTTTGAACTGCAGTCCATCTGCAGCCCTTTATACTGTAATTTGTCCTGACTGTCTGTTCTGCTTTGTTTTTCGCTCCGTCGTAACACTGCCTCGATCCGGACTGTTACCTCGTCCAGGTCAAACGGTTTTGTGATATAATCGTCAGCTCCCATACGGATTACGTCAATCTTTGTCTGTACGGTGTTTTTTGCTGACAGAACAATCACCGGCACCTCGGAAAATTCCCTTAGCTTTGTAAGCACCACGTCTCCGCTCTGAAGCGGCAGCATCAGGTCCAGAAGGACAAGATCAATATCATGCTCATGCAGTATGGTAAGCGCGTTCAGCCCGTTTTCCGCACTGATGATGCTGTATTCCTGAGACTGCAGATAATCGCAGAGCAGGCGGTTAATCTCTTTATCATCTTCTACAATAAGTATTTTTGCCATTCTTTGGTTCCCCCGCATAAATTTCTCTGTATCGTTTTTATTATCGTTCTTTTTGTTTAAATTGCAAGCAGAATTTAAGAAAAAGCAGAGACACTGGATAAAATTTTGGATAATAATTTTTCAAAAAACCTTGAAACCCATGGAAAAACGTGGTATACTACATTTTCGTGATAACTATTTTTCCTTGTTCGCAGGCAGTGTCTGCGGACCAGAGACCAGAAGGAGGTAAAATTCGCATGAACAAATATGAATTGGCACTCATTATCAGTGCAAGAATCGAGGATGATGCGAGAACAGCGACCGTTGAAAAGGCAAAGGATTACATTACCCGTGCCGGCGGAACTGTTACAGAAGTGGAAGAATGGGGTAAGAAGAAATTAGCTTACGACATTCAGAAAATGAGCGAAGGCTTCTATTACTTCATCCAGTTCGATGCTGCATCAGATGCTCCTGCACAGATTGAGCAGGATGTCCGTATTATGGACAATGTTCTTCGTTTCTTATGCATTAGAAAAGATGAGAAATAGTATAAGAAAGCAGGGAATATATGAATAAAGTAATACTTATGGGAAGATTAACCAGAGATGCGGAAATCCGCTACTCACAGGGGGAAAGTTCAACGGCAGTTGCAAGATTTACCGTTGCGGTTGACCGCCGTTTCCGCCGTGACAACGATGAGCAGACTGCGGATTTTATAGGCTGTGTTGCCTTCGGCAGGACAGCGGAATTTCTGGAAAGGTTTGGGCGCAAGGGAACGAAATTCGTTCTGGAAGGCAGGATTCAGACCGGCAGCTATACCAATAAAGAAGGACAGCGTGTGTACACGACAGATGTTGTTGTGGAAAACGCGGAATTTGCAGAAAGCAAAAACGCAGCTGCAAATAACAGCGATTTTGCTCCTGCGGCACCATCTCCGGCCGGGGCGGCAGGGGATGGCTTTATGAATATTCCGGACGGAATAGACGAAGAATTACCATTTAACTAAGAGATTTCATTAAGGAGGTAATAACCATGGCTTTCAATAAGACTGATCATGAAGGTGGCGCTCCGGCAAAAAGGAGACCGGTCCGCAGAAGAAAAAAGGTATGTGTCTTCTGTGGCAAGGACAATGTCATCGATTATAAGGATACCAACAAATTAAAGAGGTATATTTCTGAGAGAGGAAAAATCCTTCCTCGCAGAATCACGGGAAACTGTGCAAAGCACCAGAGAGCACTTACCGTTGCAATCAAGCGAGCACGTCATCTGGCTATGATGCCATATGTGTGCGATTAATCACAGAAAGAACTGATAAAAACAGCCAGCAGCAAAACGTAGACCGTCTTGGGCTGGCTGTTTTGTTCAATTCAGGGGAAATGAATGAAAAATAAAATTAAGATTAAACCAATACGGATAGGGATGAGGATTATCAAGTCCGCAGCAGCCGTATTTTTATGTTTTCTGTTTTACTTTTTGTTCCGGAAAAACGGTATCGTGTTTTATTCACAGCTCGCCGCATTGTGGTGTATGCAGCCGTATCTGAATAATGCGTGGTCCAAAGCCAGACAGCGGACAATCGGGACACTGACAGGCGGCATTGCAGGTCTGGCCGTCATACTGATTGACCGCAGTTTTCTTGCGCAGGATGCAGCCGGGGAATTTTGTTACGGTGTGCTGGTATCCCTTTTTATAGTTATAATCATATATTTTACGGTACTGATTGAAAAACGGGATGCCTCCTATTTTTCCTGTGTGGTTTTTCTTAGCATTGTGGTGAACCACATTGGGGATGCAAACCCGTATCTTTTTGTTTTTGACCGTATGGCGGATACCATGATTGGTCTGTGTATAGGAATGGGCGTCAATGCGTTCCACCTGCCGAGGTACAAAGAGAAGGATACACTGTTTGTATCCGGTATGGAGGATATGCTCGAATCGGAGAACAAAACGCTATCCGCGTACAGCCAGGTCGAGTTAAACCGGATGCTTGCAGACGGCGCACATTTTACAGTTTCCACAAAGCTTACGCCTGCTTCGCTGATGGAACCGCTCCGCGGAGTCCGGCTGAACCTTCCGGTTATTGCAATGGACGGTGCGGTCATGTATGATTTGAAGAAGAACGAATATATCCGTGTATATATGATATCAGAGAGCACGGTGCGCCGTATTCAGGACTTTCTGGACCAGTTTGATGTAAATTATTTTATGAATATGATGCTAAGCCACACGCTGATTATCCAGTACAAAGAATTAAAGAATGAAGCGGAAAGCGATATATATGAAAAGCTTCATATATCGCCGTACCGGAATTATACAACCAAAAACCTGCTGGACCATGCAAGCTGCGTTTACATTATGCTGATTCAGACAAAGGAAAAGGCGGCGGAAATCTACCTTGCACTGCAGCAGGCATTTCATATGGATGAACTTAGGATGGTAATGTATGATTCTGAGGATTATCCGGGTTATTCCTACATAAAAATATATAATAAGAATGCAACAAGGGAGAACATGCTGGCATATTTACAGAATGAAACTGGAGCCGCGCATGTAATAACCTTCGGCCGGGCCGGTGGAAATTATGACGTGACCGTGGAAGGGTACGACAATAACCAGGTAGCAAAAATTTTAAAAAGAATGTATGAACCGCTGCTCTGGAAAAGACGGGCCGGATGAAGAAACTTTACATGCCCGGGCAAATTCGCTATAATCTAAGAAAGTACAAAAGATAAGGACTGGGGGAACAGACCAATGGGAAATAAAATCGTAATGGGATTCTGGGACTGTCCGTTTTGCGGACGGAAAAAGATTAAGGGAACCGAAAGAAGTTGCCCGGCCTGTGGAAATCCACGTGGAACTGATACAAAATTTTATATGGATTCGTCCAATGTTGAATATCTGTCAGAAGATGAAGCCAAAAATAAAGGACAGGGGGCGGACTGGCTGTGCCCGTACTGCAATACCCTGAATCCGGTAAAAGAAACTTCCTGTCAGGGCTGCGGGGCAGCAAAAGAGGAGTCAAAAGAAGATTATTTTTCCATGCAGAAACCGGTTGCTGTGCCTCCTGAAAACAAGCCACAGTCCGTCAGCCCAAAAAAGAAGGCTCCGCTTGCCCTCTGGAAAAAGATTGGGCTGGGGGCAGTTATTCTGGCTGTAATTTTTTGCATGTTTTCCATTTTTACCCCGAAAGAAGCAACCTTTCACTGTACGGATGTTTCGTGGAAAAACGAAATTAACATTGAGTCGTATGAATCAGTAGACGAGTCGGACTGGGAACTGCCCTCCGGGGCAAAATTAAAACATAAAAAGAAAGAAATCCGAAGTTACGACCAGGTTTTGGACCACTATGATGAGGTGACCAGAACACGCAAGGTAGAATCGGGCAGCCATACCGAATATACATATGAAGATAACGGGGATGGGACATTTACTGAGGTTCCCCATGAGGTTACGGATTATAAGGAGGAAACTTATACTGAACAGGAACCTGTGTACCGAAAGGAACCAGTGTATGCTACGAAATACTATTATGAAATAAAAAAATGGGTTCCGAAACGAAAAGTTAAAAATTCCGGTCATGACCATTCGCCGGTATGGGATGAAACCAGTCTTGTGGAGAATGAAAGAACAGGCAGCCGTAAGTGTACCTATTATGTGGAAGGCTGGTACAAGGAAGGGAAGAATAAGAAAATAAAAGTGCCAAAGGAGATATGGAACCGGATGGAAAAAGGCAAATCCTATTCTGTAAAAACAGATGTGACCGGGGATATTCTGGAACTTATTACAGCAAATTAAAAAAGCAGGGAGAACAAAAATGGGAGCACAGTCCAATACGGAGCAGGTATTGCGCAGTCTTCATGTACTGCTGTCAAAAAGTGAACCATATGCAAAAGAACCAACCAAGGTAATTGTAGATAAAGAACAGATGCTGGAGCTTCTTTCACAACTGAACAATTGTATCTACCAGATTATGGAAGAGTATGAGCTGACAAAACGCAGCCGCGACAAGGCGGAACGGGAGTTCCGTAAGCAGGGAGACCAGATTGTCTGGGACGCGAGCCGCAAAGCTGAGGATGTGTATGCTGCATCGGTTCTGTATATGGATGATGCCTTAAACCGTATGCAGGAAATCGTAAGCCTTGCCCGTGAAAAAGTAAATGGAATCTGCTCTGAAATTGATGGTAAGATGAAGCAGGAGGTTCAGTTCATAAAGTCGAACCAGTCTGAACTGAAGAGCCAGCTGCAGGATTTTGTGGATACCGAAAAATACCTTAAGATTATTGATGACGAAAACCGCGCAAGGGAAAAGGCGAAGAACGCCGGAAAACCTGAGCCGAAAAAAGAAGTTTCCATTTATGCAAACAGGCAGACGGACATTAAGATTAACCAGGAATATCTGGATAAGCTCGGTCTTTCCATTGTGGATGAAGCGGAAAGCGAAATAACAGAAGAACGGGAAACTCCTGATCCAGGGGAAGCCCGGGCAGCAGGGAACGAAATCCGGATTGATTTGGATGCAGATTATTTTAAGTGGAAAGAGAAGCAGGGACAGGAGCCGAAAAAAGAGAAACCAAAGGCAGTGCGCAGGCATGGCAGGCGGCAGGAGGGCAGATAAGTGACGATACTGGTGTGTGATGATGATAAAGAAATTGTGGACGCAATCGAAATCTATCTGCAGCAGGAAGGATATGATGTGGAAAAAGCATATGACGGAGAGCAGGCTTTGCAGATACTGGACACCAGACAGGTGGATCTGATGATTATTGACGTTATGATGCCGAAGCTGGACGGCATACGTGCCACCCTTCAGGTGCGCCAGACCAGCAGTATCCCGATTATCATTTTGTCTGCTAAAACCGAGGATGCGGATAAAATACTGGGGCTGAATGTCGGTGCGGATGACTATATGACCAAGCCGTTTAACCCGCTGGAGCTCGTGGCGCGGGTGAAATCCCAGATTCGCCGGTATACCACGCTCTCTTCTTCTTCGGCGGCAGGCGAAGCGGTTTACGAGGCAGGCGGACTTGTGGTAAATGACGATTTAAAAAAGGTGATGGTGGATGGCGAGGAAGTCCGGCTGACTCCGATTGAATATAATATCCTGCTGCTCCTTATGAAAAACAAGGGCAGGGTTTTTTCTATCAGCCAGATTTATGAGGAAATCTGGAACGAGGAAGCAATCGGGGCGGATAATACAGTGGCAGTGCATATCCGGCATATCCGGGAAAAAATCGAGATCAATCCGAGGGAGCCGCGTTATTTGAAAGTGGTGTGGGGCGTTGGCTACAAGATTGAAACGGGGGTATAGCCGCGCATGAAAGAATATTCAAACGGAAGAAAAGGTGCAGCCGTCGTAATTCACCAGATGTTTCTGGTGATGATGGTATGCAGTATTTATGGTACCGGCTATAATCTCCGCGCACATGCAGGCGTCGGAGGACTCAGCCTGCTTATGGTTACCGGACTGGTGGGAAGCTTTGTTACGCTTGCATATCTGACCTCCATCAGCGGTCGCCGTTCGGAGGAAGATCCCAATATCTATTTAAATATCATAGACAAAGTATTCACAGATGTACAGCTTATTCTGATGATCCTGTTCATTTATTTTGTGTTTTATCTTTGCAGGAGCCTAAGGGGGCTGCATTTTGAATTTTCAGGGCTTCTGGTCGCGGTTGGAACCATAGGGTATCTCACGGACGTAGGTTTTCTTGTGTTTTACCTGAGTATGGTCAGGCGCGCCAAAAACAATACGCTTTTGGAGCACAGTCTGGTTTATGTGCTGTTTTGTTTTGCCAGAAAAAAGCTGTCCTGCAAGTCTAAAGAACCCGTAACACGAAAGGCAAGGGAACGTTATGCCATCCAGAATGCCCTGGAGGAGATTGCGGCGGGCGCACTTGACACAAGGCTGGATTTGGAGGAGTTCCACGGGCAGGAGCGGGAAATTGCCATGACGGTCAACCATATCAGAAACGGGCTGAGCGATGCAGTAATGAACCAGATTAAAAACGAGCGCATGAAAGCAGATCTGATTACAAATGTTTCCCATGATATCAAAACACCCCTGACTTCCATTGTAAACTATGTGGATTTGCTCAAACGGGAAAATTTAGGCAATGAGAGAGCAAGAGGGTATATTCGTATTCTGGATGAAAAATCACAGCGGCTGAAACAACTGACGGAGGATCTGGTTGAAGCATCCAAAATAAGTTCCGGAAACATCCGGCTGGATATGCAGGAAATTGATTTTGTGGAGCTTATATACCAGACAGGCGGTGAGTTTAACGAGAGGTTTGAAGCAAGGGGACTGACTATCATAACCAGACTTCCCAACAACTCCGTAATGGTGGAAGCGGACGGGCGGCAGCTTTACCGTGCGGTTGAAAATCTCTATACAAACGCGGCCAAATATGCCATGGAAAACACAAGGGTATACGTTACGCTGGAGGAACTGGAAGGCCAGGCTGTATTTACAATTAAAAATATTTCCAGCCGGCCTTTGCCGGCACCGGGGGAGGAAACAGACCTGACCGGACGTTTTGTACGCGGGGAGGAATCCCGCACCACGGAAGGGAGCGGTCTTGGACTTTCAATTGCAAGCAACCTTACCACGCTTATGGGAGGGGAATTTAAGCTCCATCTGGACGGGGATTTGTTTGCTGCAGTGATTAAATTCCGAAAGAAATAAAAGAATACAGGTGAAAACTTGATTTGTTGGCTTTTTATGGATATAATGGTAACTATTCGAGGGGATTAATATAAGAAGAAGGATTACAAGGAGGACTGACAGAATGAAGTTATATGAAAAAGGTGCATATTTAATTCGGGGTGGCGAAATTGTTGCGAACTCCCCGCAGGCAGCGGCAGAGGTAAATGCCAAAACGGGAAAAACACCGGCGCCGGAAGAAGCAAAAAAAGAAACCATCGCGTATTCGGTTTTACAAAGCCATAATACATCCGGAAACATGGAGAAGCTCCAGATTAAATTTGACAAGCTGACATCCCATGATATTACATTCGTGGGAATCATTCAGACCGCCCGGGCATCCGGACTTGAGAAATTCCCTATCCCATATGTTCTGACGAACTGCCACAACAGTCTTTGTGCAGTCGGGGGAACCATTAACGAAGATGACCATATGTTCGGACTGACCTGCGCAAAAAAATACGGCGGGGTTTACGTACCGCCGCATCAGGCAGTAATCCACCAGTTTGCAAGGGAAATGCTCACCAGCAGCGGAAAGATGATTCTGGGTTCTGATTCCCACACCAGATACGGTGCGCTCGGTACGATGGCAATCGGGGAAGGCGGTCCGGAGCTGGTAAAGCAGCTGTTAAACAAGACATACGATATCGACATGCCGGAAGTGGTAGGTGTTTATCTGACCGGGGAACCGGTAAAGGGCGTAGGGCCGCAGGATATCGCACTTGCCATTATCGGGGAAGTATTTGACAATGGATTTGTAAAAAATAAAGTCATGGAATTTGTCGGGCCGGGCGTATCAAACCTGAGCGTGGATTACCGAATTGGCGTGGATGTTATGACAACGGAAACCACCTGCCTTTCCTCCATCTGGAGAACAGACGACAAGGTAAAGGAGTTTTATGAAATTCACGGAAGGACCGAAGACTATGCCGAGTTAAATCCGGGCGAAGTGGCATACTATGACAGCCTGATAGAAATAGATTTAAGTACCATCAGGCCAATGATTGCAATGCCGTTCCATCCAAGCAATACCTACACCATTGACGAACTGAACGCAAATCTTCTGGATATTCTGGATGACTGCGAGAAACGTGCGCAGGTCAGCTTTGATGGAAAAGTAAATTTGGATTTAAAAAAGAAAGTGCACGGCGGCAGGCTTTATGTTGACCAGGGTATTATTGCGGGCTGTGCAGGCGGCGGCTTTGAAAATATTTGTGATGCAGCGGATATTTTAAAAGGCGCGTCCATCGGGGCGGATGAATTTACTTTAAGCGTATATCCTGCATCCACCCCGGTTTACATGGAATTGGTGAAAAACGGTGCGGTTGCCAATCTGATGGCAACCGGTGCAATCGTAAAGACGGCATTCTGCGGACCGTGCTTTGGCGCGGGGGATACGCCTGCCAATAATGCGTTTTCCATCCGCCATTCCACAAGAAACTTCCCGAACCGTGAAGGTTCCAAGGTGCAGAATGGACAGGTTTCTTCGGTTGCGCTGATGGATGCGCGTTCCATTGCAGCCACGGCAGCGAACAAAGGGTATCTGACCGCGGCAACGGATATTGATGTAAATTACAGCAAGCCGAAGTATTTCTTTGACAAGACAATTTATGAAAACCGTGTGTTTGACAGCAAAGGCGTGGCAGATCCGAATGTGGAGATCCAGTTTGGTCCGAACATCAAGGACTGGCCAAAGATGAGTGCACTTCCGGAAAACCTTGTGCTTAAAGTTGTATCCGAGATTCATGATCCGGTTACAACAACGGATGAGCTTATTCCATCCGGAGAGACTTCTTCTTTCCGTTCCAATCCGCTTGGGCTGGCAGAATTTGCATTATCCAGAAAAGATCCGGAATATGTCGGACGCGCCAAGGAAATCCAGAAGGCGCAAAAGGCCGTTGAAGCAGACCAGTGTCCTGGAGATGCACTGCCGGAAGTGCATGGGGTAATGGATATTATTAAAACAAAATTTGATAATGTAAGCCGCGCAAATGTCGGCTTTGGCAGTACCATTTTTGCCGTAAAACCGGGAGACGGTTCTGCACGCGAGCAGGCGGCGTCCTGCCAGAAGGTACTTGGCGGCTGGGCAAATATAGCAAATGAATATGCGACCAAGCGTTACCGCTCCAACCTGATTAACTGGGGTATGCTTCCGTTTATTATTGATGAGGGGGCGCTTCCGTTCAAAAATCTGGATTATCTGTTTCTGCCGGGAATCCGCGAAGCAGTTGCTGCAGGAAATACGGAATTTGAAGCATATGTTGTAAAGGACGGCGCTCTGTCACCGTTTACGCTTAAGATGGGTGAACTGACGCCGGATGAGAAGGATATCATTTTAAAAGGATGCCTGATTAATTATTACCGGGGATAGGAGAGATTCTATGAGTGATACGGAAAAGAACAATACTGCACAGGAAGAACTAAAAAAACAAAGCAGGCAGCAGAATATTCTGCTTCTGAAAATCGGAATCATGATTTTTGTTGCATTAAGCGGTTGTATTCTGCTTTACTTCCGTATGCGCAGCAGGGAAGGCCTTGCAAATGGATTCAGCAAAATACTCCAGGCTGCACAGCCGATTATCATCGGTCTGGTACTTGCATACATTTTGAACCCTGTAATGAAGTTTCTGGAAAACCTGCTTCTTACATTTTTTGAAGCACGCTGTAAAACGAAGGAACAGGCGGCGAAATGGGCAAGGGCGATTGCGATTGCCGGCTCGATTATTTTTCTGCTGGTAATTTTGACGCTGTTAATCTGGGCGGTTGCCCCTGCGCTGGTTACAAGTGTGGCAGGGCTGATTGATACGATGCCGGATAGTGTGAACAAATTTATCCAGACCATCCAGAAGGGCAGGTTTGGTAAGTTTAAAGTGACAGAACGGCTGGGGGAATTTCTGACCAGTCTGACGGATGAACTGGAAAAATGGGTAACAACATTGATTCCGCAGGCAAAGACATATATTGTCCAGTTTACTTCCGGCGTGATTTCAGTTGTAAGGGGTGTACTGAACTTCATTATCGGTATCATTGTTGCAATTTATGTACTGATGATTAAGGAAAGACTGATCGGACAGATGAAAAAAATGGTTTATGCCGTATTCAAACCGGCAGCAGGAAATATTATTCTTGAAACCATGCATAAGGCAGATGAAATTTTCGGCGGATTTATTATCGGAAAAATCGTGGATTCTGCAATTATCGGAGTCATCTGTTACATTGGATGCAGTATTTTACGGATACCGGATGCGCTTCTGGTTTCCGTGATTATCGGTGTGACAAATATTATTCCGGCATTCGGACCGTTTATCGGTGCTGTTCCGGCTGTCTTTCTGGTAATCATCCAGAGCCCGTGGCATGCACTGTATTTGGTTATTTTTATCATCATTTTGCAGCAGGTGGACGGAAACATTATCGGACCGAAAATACTCGGAAGCTCTACCGGACTGACATCATTCTGGGTAATGTTTGCCATCCTGATTGGCGGCGGTATGTTTGGATTTCTCGGAATGCTGCTCGGGGTGCCGGTATTTGCAATGATTTACTACATCATACGCCGGCTTGTCAACCACAGCATCCGCAAAAAACACATGCCAGTGGAAACGGATGCCTATGTAAAGGTAGCGTCTGTGGATGCGGCGACCTGCTCGTTCCAGTATCTGGAAGAGGAAGGGAAAAAGGAAAAGAAAGCAAAGCCGCACCCGCAGAAAGAAAAGACAAAACCGAAGAAATGACACCAAACCGTTTATAGTTTTTGACACTGTTTGCTGCCTGTGGTATACTTGAAGATATTAGTAATTCTGTGAAAAAGTTACATGTTTTCCAGTATGAGGTGACAACGGGTGGATAAGTACGAATACAATTTGAAGCTGGATCAGATGAAATCCCTCTATGCAGAGGAGAAATATGAAGAAGCAGCGGATATTGCGGATACCATTAATTGGAACAAAATAAAAAATGTGAATGCACTGGTCAAGGCAGGGGAAATCTATGAAAAGACACAGCGTTATGAGGAAAGCCGTGATGTGCTTCTGATGGCATATGACCGTTCGCCGATTGGAAGGATGATTATTTACCGTCTTGCAACAGTGGCAATCAAGATGCAGGATTATCAGGCTGCGCAGGATTACTATGATGAATTTGTAGAGATTGCGCCACATGACACACTGAAATTCGTGTTGCGGTATGATATCCAGAAAGCCCAGGGAGCATCTTGTTCCGACCTGATTCCGATTCTGGAGGAGTTAAAGGAACAGGAATACACAGAAGAGTGGGCATACGAGCTTGCCTATCTGTATCACAAGGCGGGACAGAGCGATAAATGTGTGGATGCCTGCGATGAACTGATTCTCTGGTTTGGGGATGGTCCGTATGTGGAGCGTGCGCTGGAGCTTAAGATGCTGTACCAGCCGCTGACGAAGGTACAGGAAGAAAAGTACCGTTCGTACCGGCAGGCGAGGGAACTGAATTCCCCATCCTTTGAGATGCCGGAGCTGCATGAGGCAGTTTATGAGGTGGAACAGATTCCGAAGGTGGACATTAATCCGGAGCGTTATAATACCGTAAACCTGCAGGAAGAGATTGCAAGGGGCATGCAGCAGATTATGAATGCCACGGAAAAGGAAACGGTTGTTGATACGCTTGATAATATTAATAAAATAGCAGAAGAGATTCCATATCTGCAGATTCCAAAGGAGGAAGACCAGCAGACAAAAAAAGTACCGTATATTGAAACCGATGAAGAAATTGACGGATCGTTAAAGATTAATTTTCAGGAGATGCTCGGAGAGGATTCGGATGGACAGATCAGCCTGATGACAAATGACCGAACCCAGGTGGAACATCAGATTACCGGGCAAATTACGATAGAGGAAGTTCTTGATGAGTGGGAGCGCACCAAACGCGCCGCAGAAGCCGCGCTGGAGGATGCCAAAAAAAGAAAGCTGGAATCCGCAAAATCCAGGGCTTTGCAGCAGGCGGGTGACCTTATGGAGCGGCTTACTGATGTAAAGCCGAAGCTGGATGCAGGTGTGACGCCTAAAGAGCTTCTGGAAGAAAAATATTTACAGGATATTGCGCAGGAAACACTTGGGGCACCGCCGGAAGAGACAGCGGAAACGACACCGGCAGAACCAAAAACCGCAGAGGTGTTTACAGTGGAAATACCAGCGGAGCCGGAAGCAGGGTCCGAAGAGGAGTATATACCGGATGAGCCGGATGTGCCGGAATCCTATATGGCAGGGGAGCCTGATGTAAGAGAAACATATATTCCCGAAGAGCCGGATATGGATACGCTTGCCGCCGCAGCTCTTGCGGAGGAAGAACTCTCAGAAATAAATACGGCTCCTGCAGCAGATACGGCAGAACAGGAAACGGTTTATACGGAAGAGGAATATATACCGGAAGAACCGGTGCCAGAACCGGAAGAGGAATATATACCGGAGGAACCGGTGCCGGAACCAGAACCGGAAGAGGAATATATGCCGGAGGAACCGGCAGGAGAAGCAGAAGAATCCTATATAATGGAAGGACCAGCATTCCTAAAACCGTTTGTACCGGGTTACCGGGAGAAAGAATCCGGACAGGGAAAGCTTTCCTTTGAGGAATCCCATGCAGAGGAATTCGCTTATGTAAGAACCAGGCCGCAGGATCGTTCCACATGGAAGGAAAAGACCATGCGGATTCCGGATATTCCGGAGCTGGAAGATTTAAGCGAGGATACAGTATCTGAAGAAGCACCTCCGGTATTGGAACTGACAGATGAACAGAAAGCGGTATTTTCGTATTTTATGCCGGTGAAGGGCATGGAAGACCAGCTTTGCAAGGCGCTGGCAGGAATTTCCGAACGTCTGAAAAGCAAGGGGGTTGCCGATTGTGGCAATTTAATCATACAGGGAAGTCAGGGTAGCGGCAGAACCACACTTGCCACAAGCGTAATTAAGGTATTGCAGCAGGAGACCGGATATCCTGATGGTAAGATTGGAAAAATCAAGGCAGAGGTTCTGAATGAAAAGGATCTCGTCAAGCTGCTCAGGAAGGTTTCCGGAGGTTGCCTGATTATTGAGCAGGCAGGGGAATTAAGTCTTCAGGCGGAACTTACCTTATCGTTGTTAATGGAACAGAATGACAGCGGGCTGCTTGTAATTTTGGAAGACACATCCAAGGGAATTAAGAAGCTGCTTGCGCAGGATGCCGGATTTGCCAGGAAGTTTACTGAGCAGATTACAGTTCCGATTTTTACAAATGATGAGCTGGTAACATTTGCAAGATCTTATTCAAGGGAGCTTGGTTACAAGATTGACGATATGGCAGTTCTGGCATTGTATAACCGGATCAGCAATATCCAGCGTCTGGATCAGGCAACGACACTGACAGAAGTGAAGGAAATCGTGGATGAGGCAATCGAGCGGGAAGCGCATGGTGGATTGAAAAAGGCAATCAGTATTCTGACGGCGAACCGCTATACGGATGATGACAGGATAGTACTCCGGGAGAAGGATTTTGAATAAACTTTCAGGGGAATATAATAATTTGGAGGGATCAAATATATGAGTAATTTCACAGAAATGGACTGCTACTTGTTTGGACAGGCAACACACTATGACATTTACCGTAAGATGGGAGCGCATCTGATGACCGTCGGCAGAAAAAAAGGCGTCTGCTTCAACGTCTGGGCGCCGCACGCAAAATCGGTACATGTGATAGGGGATTTTAACAACTGGAATGAGGTTTCTCATCCAATGGAGCGCGTGAAACCGGAGGAGATGGGCGTTTATGAACTGTTTGTCCCGGGAGTAGAGAAGGGAGCCATGTACAAGTTTCTGATTGAAACAGAAGATGGCAGAAATCTGTACAAAGCGGATCCGTATGCAAATTATGCACAGCTTCGCCCGGAAACGGCGTCTGTCGTAACCGATATTTCCAGTTTTAAGTGGACAGATACTGTATGGATGCAGGAGCGATCAAAGCTTACCAAAGAAACAGTATATGAACAGCCGATTGCAATTTATGAAGTTCATCCGGGTTCCTGGATGCGTCATCCATGCCGTGAGGATGAAGGGTTTTACACCTATCGGGAACTGGCAAAGGCGTTAATACCATATGTAAAGGAAATGGGATATACGCATGTGGAACTGATGGGAATCTCCGAGTATCCGTTTGACGGTTCATGGGGTTATCAGGTAACCGGATATTATGCACCGACCTCCCGCTATGGCACGCCTGAGGATTTTGTGTATTTTGTCAATGAATGCCACAAAAATAAGATTGGCGTGATTCTGGACTGGGTTCCGGCGCATTTTCCAAGGGACGCGCACGGGCTGGCTGATTTTGACGGCACGCCGACATATGAGTATGCAGATCC
>CAYNOE010000006.1:0-13280 GCA_964398745.1 uncultured Lachnobacterium sp. | reverse complement strand
GGTACAAAGATTTTTGACTATGGAAAAAATGAAGTCAAGAATTTCCTGATTGGAAGCGCATTGATGTGGGTGGAAAATTACCATGTTGACGGGCTTCGTGTGGATGCGGTTGCGTCCATGCTTTACCTGGATTATGGCAAGCAGGACGGTCAGTGGGTGCCGAACAGGTACGGCGGAAACAAAAATTTAGAGGCGATTGAATTTTTCAAACACATTAACACTCTGATTCTTGGAAGAAATCCGGGGGCACTGATGATTGCGGAGGAATCCACTGCATGGCCGAAGGTGACAGGGACGGTGGAAGATGACGGGCTGAATTTCAGCTATAAATGGAACATGGGCTGGATGCATGACTTTTTGGATTATATGAAGCTGGATCCTCTGTTCCGTAAGGATAATCATAATAAGATGACATTTGCAATGAGTTATCATGAAAGCGAGAAGTATATTCTGGTACTCTCCCATGATGAAGTGGTTCATCTGAAATGTTCCATGTTAAATAAGATGCCGGGACTGGAAGGCGACAAGTTCAAAAACCTCATGGCGGGCTATGCGTTTATGATGGGACATTCCGGTAAAAAGCTTTTGTTTATGGGACAGGAGTTTGCACAGGAACGAGAATGGAGCGAGGAACGGGAGCTTGACTGGTATCTGCTGCAGGATCCAAAACATAAAGGAATGCAGGAATGGGTAAAGGCACTGCTTCATCTGTACCGTAAGAATCCTTGTCTTTATGAGCAGGACAATACATGGGCAGGATTCCAGTGGATTAGTGCAGATGATAATGAACGCAGTATTTTCAGTTTTATCAGAAAGAGCAAGGATGGAACAAACAACCTGATATTTGTCATTAACTTTACCCCGGTGGCAAGGGATGATTACCGCATAGGTGTTCCGACGAAGAAAACATGCAAACTGGTTCTGCACAGCGGAGATCCGAAGTTTAACGGGGATGATGCGGATCGTCCGCTTTCCTATAAGCCAGTAAAGGCTGCATGCGACGGCATGGACTATACAGTAAATTATCAGCTTCCGGCATACGGTGTTGCAGTCTTTAAGTATTAACAGAATAAGAGAAAAAATAGAAGAAAAGCTGTACAGATATCCATAAGTCTGTACAGCTTCTTTAGTTTTTGGGGAAATTTGCCGATATAAGTTATGGGTATTGCAGTTAATGACGTAATGTATCCATTACATTTTGTGGAGGAAAAATATGCAGGTTGAGCAGACAAATCTTTGGGAAGATGTGACGAAAAATTCATTTCGGGATAAAAGCAGTATGGCGATTGCGGCCTACCAGAAGAATATGCCGGAAAACAATGGTATATTTGGTGCGCAGCAGGAGCGTTTTGACCGGACTGCCGGAGTATCGGAAAAGGGCAGCATTGATATGGCTACATATGAAAATCCGGCAAAGCCAAAACAGGAAAACGTTGCCGAACAGATACAGAAGAAAGAAGCGCTGTCGGCAGAGGAACGGAAGAATGAGGTTGCGGTTGTATCCAATATGACCTCTGGGGCTGACGGACAGCAGATGGAAGAAGACGGTTTTTCCATTATGGATTCTGACAGCCGTACTATTATTACGGTTACGGATAAAATTAAAACAGCACTTATTAAATCAGGGGTTAATATATCGCAGTATGGAGATGAACTGTCAAGAGAGCAGCTTGAGGAAATTACGGGAAATCCGGCAGTTACCAGCCAGATTCTTACGGCTCTTAAGGCTTATGACCTTCCAGCAACAGACGCAAACCTTGAGGACAGCAGGGAGGCTCTGGCGCAGGCGGCGTCAGTGACCGGACTTAGTGACAGTGCAATGGCATATCTTGTGAACAACCAGCTTGAGCCGAGTATCCGGAATGTTTATCTGGCGGAACACAGTGCAGGAGATGCTGCGGAAACCGCGGAAGGGGATTATACAGCGCTTGAGCCGCAGATACGGCAGATTATAGAAGAAGCAGGACTTACCGCAGATGAAACAACCCTTTCGGAAAGTAAGTGGCTGATTGCAAATGACATCGCACTGACCGGTGATAATCTGAAATATTTAAAGAGCCTTAAAGAACTTTCCGACAGTTTGGAAAATGGGGGGATGGATTGGAATGAACTGGTGGATTCTATGGCAGGGGCCGTTGCATCCGGCAAAAGACCGCAGGATGCATCCATGATTACGGCAAGACGCCGGATGGAAGAAACCCGTCTTGCCATGACAAGCGAGGCACGTTCTGCCATGGCAAAGCGCGGAATAGAAATCGACACGAGCCAGCTTGAGGAAACCGTTGAAGAATTAAAAGAGCAGGAACGCCAGTATTACAGGGAACTTCTGGATGGTGCGGGAATAGCCGCAACGGATGAAAACGTGGAAACCATGGCACAGACCATGGATGTATTTGATGAGATGAAGAGCCAGCCGGCATATGTACTTGGCCAGGTTCATCCGGATGATACCGTTGCATCCATTCATGAAAGCGGAAAGAATTTACAGGCGGAGCTGGAAAAAGCGAATGCAAGATACGAAACACTGATGACAAGTCCAAGGAAGGACATGGGGGATTCGATTCAGAAAGCGTTTTCCAATGTGGATGATATTTTAAAGGATATGAATCTGGAAACGAGCGAGGGAAACCGGCGGGCTGTCCGTATCCTTGCATATAACAATACAGAAATTACACAGGAGAATATAATCTCCGTAAAAGCAATGGATGAAGAGATGCAGCGCGTATTTCGCAATATGAATCCTGCTGTTACACTTGAGATGATCCGCAAAGGTGAAAATCCGCTGGATATGAATATGGAGCAGCTGAACAAAGCTGCGGAGATGATTAAGCAGGAAACTGGAAACGAGGAGCAGGAGAGATTTAGTAAATATCTCTATAAGCTGGAACAGAACCACGAAATTTCTGAAGAGGAGCGCAGCAGTTACATCGGAATTTACCGTCTGATTGCGCAGGTGGAAAAAAATGACGGGGCGGCGCTTGGTTTTCTGATGAACCAGGGTGCGGATCTTACCATGCGAAACCTTCTGTCAGCTGTCCGTTCCGCAAAAAAGGGTGCGATGGATTATACGGTGTCGGATGAGTTTGAAGGCGTGGATGGCTCTATAAAAGGAGAGCGGATTGATGCACAGATTGAAGCAGCCTTCCAGCAAAACTGTATCAGGGACGTGCTGGAAGATATCAGTCCCCGGAAACTTGCCGCGCTGGAGGAGGACACATGGCAGGATATGACGCCTGAACAGTTTGCCAGAACTCTTGCGCAGATGGAAGAATCCCCGCAGGAGCAGGAACTGGAGGAAAGCTATATCAACGAACAGCTTGCCATGTACCAGCAGGTGCTGGATACGCCGGAGGAAGTATATACGTTTCTGGACCGTTATGACATTATGAACAGTATGGCAAACATTATGGCGGCAAATGAGATGTTAAGACATCCGAATAAAGTGATGGAACGCCTGTGGAAAGAAGATAATTTTTCCAGGGACGCTATGCAAAAGATTGCCGATTTAAAAAATCAGGTACTGGAAGATTTCGGGGAAGCCCTAAAGGATCCAAAAGAGTTAAAGGAAGCACAGGAGCAGCTCGCTGACGTGGCGGAGCATGTGATGGACTCCATGATTATTGAAAGGACAGACGTCCGGATGATTGATATCCGTACAATGCGCCAGATTACAACCGCATTTACATTATGTGCAAAAAAGGCAAAGGAAGAAAGCTTTATGATTCCTGTTAAAACCGGGGATTTTATTACCGGGGTATCGCTTAAAGTTGTGCGCGGCAAAAAGGAAAAGGGTTTTGTGGATATTGCGTTTGAAAACAGACAGCTGGGAAAAGTTTCCGCTTCTTTCCAGGCCAGGGAAAAAGGTATTTCAGGAATGATAGCGGTAGGTGATGAGAATACCAGACAGCTTCTTGCCGGCCATCTGGACGAACTTACAGAATCCCTTACAGGTACAGGGCAGAAAGAAGAGGTTGTGGATCTTGCAGTTACCTGTGTATCCGGGTTATCCCTGCAGCACTTTGAGATTTCAGGAATTGAGAGGGAACAGAAAATGGCACAAAACGGCGAGCTGGACAGGGAAAACACCAGCCAGATACAGACCAGCCGTTTGTACCATATTGCGGAAAGCTTTATTCAGTCGCTGCAATTGATTCAGCCGCAGTAGAATCTGTTTTTTCCTCTGATTCCGTTGAGGTGGAGCCTGCGTTTTCTTTGGAACCTTCCAGATATTCGCAGGCGCCCTGGTAGATGGCGCGTGCAAGTTTTTCCTGGTACGCTTCATCTGTCAGAAAGGTGGCCTCTTCTTCATTGCTTAAGAACCCGCATTCTACGATTACCGTAGGTGTGGGTGTTTTTTTGAGTATGTAATAGTCGTTGTTGGACTTGAATACACGCGGTTTTGGCGGATTGATCGTTGTATTTAAGCTGTTCTGAATGATTTCGGCAATCGTTCTTCCTTCCGGAGACTGGTCATAAAAGAAAACCTGCGGGCCGCAGACGGAGCTGTCCGGAAAACTGTTCTGGTGGATACTGATTGTCATAAGGGGCATCGTTTCTGTAATTAGTGCAACACGGTTCCGCAAATCCTCAACCTTTACATTGTTGGAGTTTTCATCTGCGAGAACTTTGTCATCCGTGCGTGTCAGCACTACCTTAAATCCCTTATTTTCGAAGAGAGTCTTTAATTTATAAACAATTGCAAGATTTAAGTCCTTCTCCAGAATATCATTTTCCCCGACCTTGCCGGGATCTGCCCCGCCATGACCAGCGTCCAGAACAATACAGGGCTTGGATTTATCGGCATTTTTGGAAGCAACAAGCGCAGCTCCGGCACGCGCCAGAAAGAACGCGCTTACAAACAGACAGGCAACCATTAGGATTTCAAATTTTTTTTTCATACATCCCCCGGAATATTTGGAAATAAAAAGCCTGTTGCATATGCAATAGGCTTTTGTAATCGTTAATTAAATTTATGCGAAAATCCTAATTAATATACTTAATAATTGTATCCCAGATCTCATTTGTTTCAAATCCGAGTTTCCAGAAGGATGCACCGGCAAGTTTTTTATCCTTCATAAGTTTAAGCCGTTCTTCGGCAGATGCTGAATCCTCCAGCCAGACCTTGCAAACCTTGTCGCCGTCTTTGAATTCCGCGTAGTTTTGTCCGCTGTCCGCCTGCCATGTTTTTTTTGCGCCCATTGTGGCAAGGAGGTCGCCTGCTGCTTTCATGCCGTAAACCTTTGAAGAGACCGGCTCTTCAATTGTCCATACCCTTGTGTAAAACGGCATGCCGAGAATCACCTGGTTTGCGGGAACCTCGTCCAGCGTATCGGATACGCCCTGTTTTACCCAGCCGAGGGAAGAAACCGAACCGGCCGCTTCAGAACCGGCATAGTGTTCATCATATCCCATAATCACGACATAGTCAGCAAAGCTGGCCTGCTCTTTACGGTTGTAGAATGAAGTATATTCTGTCGGCACATAGTTATCAACGGAAAGCACAATGCCGTTGTTGGTGCATTTAATTGACAGTTCACGGACAAATTCAATATAGGCATCCCCCACTTTTTCGCGGCTTAACGCTTCGAAGTCCAGATTTATGCCGTCCAGATTGTACTGGATTGCCATGGAAATAATCTGGTTTACCAGATTCTGCCTTTTGGAAGTGTGAGTCAGCACCTCTGCGGAGTCAGCATCCTTGTTTTCCAGATTGCTGACAAGCCCCCAGACTTCCACGTTCTGGGAATGGCAGTAGTTTACATAGTCCAGGCTGGCAAGGTTGGCAATATGCCCTTCGTTGTCGTTTAAATAAAACCAGGTCGGTGAAATGACATTTATGCCCTTGGTACCTGCAAGCACAGAGGATATGGTATTGTTGGCAGACTGGTTTGTTACCTGGTGCCACGCCATGCAGATGGTAAAATCCTTTGTGATATGGGCAAATTTTTCAGGTTCTTTTTCGCTTTTTCTCGTTTGGGTTTCCGTTGATGAAAGTGTACGGTTTTTCAGGTATCCGATAATACCATCTTTCGTCAGAACCTTTGTCCAGTTGTCTCCCTGCTCAAGAACAGATACCTCCTCTTTTGACTCTGCATCTTTTAAAATCGGGCTCTTGATTCCGCCTTTCACACGAATATGGGAACTCTTTTTTAAGGTTGCTGTTTTGTATTCGCCCCACTGGTTTGTAATGACAATCCGGTGTGGGTCTTTGATATATTCATATTTAAAATCAGAATATTCATCCGCAAACTCCAAATCCACATAGGTCGTGTCAGCCATGGCCTTCACGACGGGATGCCCAAAATCCACAGAAGATTTGGTAACCAGATAACTGTTTTCATCCGCCTTTGCAGAAACCAGCTCACCAGCGGTAGCATAAAGAAGGATGTTTTCATTAGAATCCCAGTAAAAACGGGAATTTAACTCATCATGCAAAAACTGGTAATTAAGGTATATGTGTCCGTCAATTATTTTGGCTTTGGTATCCGAGACTTCATTATTTAAGACAATGGCAACTTCATCATTGGAAGAAAGTCCGTAGTAACTCTTTAAATCCTTACGCTCGGAACTCGGCGTGTACCTGCGGATGAGAAATACAGCCCCTGTAATTATAATTAAAAGTACAATTGATGCACAGGCAATGATAACTGGTGATAATTTCTTTTTCATTTGTGATCCTTTCTTTTTTACAGTTTATATAGCGATTATAGCACTCTGTCCGCATAGTTTCAAATACTTTAATATCATCTCCAAATCTGATATAATATAAAAAATTTACAGACAGGCGGGAAGGGGCAGGCATTATGAAAAAAATCCTTATTGTTGAAGATGATAATAAACTGAATGACGGCATCAAATTAGCTTTACGGAATGAATTTCTATGCCTGCAGGCTTTTTCACTTCAGTCCGCTTTCGTGATATACAAAGAACAGTCCGCAGACTTAATCATTCTGGACGTGAACCTGCCGGACGGAAGCGGGATTGATTTTATGACAAAAATCCGTAAAACAGATACCGTTCCGGTCATACTTCTTACTGCAAACAGGATGGAGATGGATATTGTATCCGGTCTGGAGCTTGGGGCAAATGATTATATTACAAAACCGTTCAGCCTGATGGTTTTACGCGCAAGGGTTGATGTGCAGCTTAGAAATGAAAAGAAACCCGCAGTATACCAAAACGGCGGTTTTCGCTTTGATTTCGATAAAATGGAGTTCATAAAAGGAAATGAAATTTTAGAACTGAGTAAAACGGAACAAAGACTGCTCCGCTGTCTGGTGGAGAATAAAGGGAAGAATTTAAGCCGCAGCCAGTTGATTGATTATGTCTGGCAGGGGGATACGGAATATGTGGAAGAACATGCCCTGACCGTTGTTATTAACCGTTTGCGGAATAAGCTTGGGAATGACAGTGAATGCATTAGGACAGTATATGGAGTGGGATACACATGGACGATCATATGATATTTGGGATAACCGGAGAAGTTATGGATAAGGAAATGTGGATTGTTGTGCTGACAGTCTTAAATATACTTTTGTTTTGTATACTTCTGTGCATAAGTATATATTCAGTAAAGAAATACAAGCGGATGGTCATGAAGATCCAGGGTATGCTGGATGATGCAGTTTCCGGAAAATTCAGGGAGGAGCTTCTGGATGAATCGGACATATCCGTCATTGAAAACAGTATGTGGCGTTATCTCTGCGACCACGAAATGGCAGTCAGCAATCTGGCGGAAGAACAGCAGCAGATGCAGGAACAGATTTCGGATATTTCCCATCAGGCGGTTATACCAATTTCCAACATTGTACTGTATTCGCAGCTTCTGGAGGAATGGGTACAGGCCCAAAAGCCTGACGGGGAGCAGGAAATCAGGGAGGAACTGGCTGCCATCCGGGAGCAGGCGAAAACACTGGATTTTTTAATTGGCTCACTGGTCAAACTGTCCCGTCTGGAAACGGGGATTATTCATGTAAATATTAAAAAGCAGCCGCTGCAGCCCGTACTGGATGCGGTAAAAAAACAGTTTCAGGTTATTGCCGCACAGAAAGAAATACAGTTTGAGGTGGCGGATACGGATGAAGAGGCAGCGTTTGACAGGAAGTGGACGATTGAAGCCGCTACCAATATTGTGGATAACGCGATTAAGTATACGCCTTTTGGCGGAACGGTATCAGTCAGTGTCAGGTCGTATGCGTCCCTGGTCAGGATGGATGTTTCGGACACCGGCATAGGAATACCGGAGAGCGAGCAGGCAAATGTATTTACAAGGTTTTACCGCTCCGAAACGGTCAGCGACAGGCCGGGCGTCGGAATCGGTCTGTATCTGGCGAGGGAGGTTATGAATGCACAAAACGGATATATAAAGCTCTCGTCAAAAGAGGGGGAGGGAAGCACTTTTTCCATGTTTTTTATGAAAGAGGAAATATCTCAAAAGTGAGAGGTTGTGGAGACTGGTTTGTGAGATTATTATGTTATAGTCTGTATGTAAATAATACAGACTCTTTTTTTATTCCCGCGAGCAACGAGCCAAGTGACTGCTTGCAGGCATTTGGCGACTGCCGCGAGGGTCAAATACCGGCAAAAGCAGAAAGAGAGGATGATTATGGAGATCTTAAGAGTGACAGGGCTGAGAAAGGTCTACAGTACCACAGCAGAGCAGGTGAAAGCCCTGGACGGGATTGACCTGACAGTGGAGCGCGGGGAGTTTGTGGCAATTGTTGGTTCTTCCGGAAGCGGGAAAACAACGTTCCTTAACATGATTGGTGGGCTGGACACTCCTTCTGACGGGGAAGTTATTGTTGATAAGCAGAATCTCAGGGAACTATCCCCTGACGAGCTGACCATTTTCCGCCGCCGCAAAATCGGATTTATTTTTCAGCAGTACAATCTGATTAAGTCGCTCAGTGTCTGGGAAAATATCATCCTGCCGCTTGGTATGGATGAAAGACATATGGATGAGGAGTATCTGGAAGAGATTATTCGGATTCTCG
The DNA here is from genome assembly GCA_964398745.1 of uncultured Lachnobacterium sp. Lineage (GTDB taxonomy): Bacteria > Bacillota > Clostridia > Lachnospirales > Lachnospiraceae > Roseburia. Next base: position 4,287 of record CAYNOE010000006.1, on the reverse strand, counting down.
GTCTAAAGGACAGGCTGGAATTTCTCCCGGGACAGTTATCCGGCGGGCAGCAGCAGAGGGTGGCGGTTGCAAGGGCACTTGCAGCGAAACCGGCAATCGTACTGGCGGATGAGCCGACCGGAAACCTTGATTCGGGCACCAGCCAGGATGTACTGGGGTTACTTAAAATCACAGGCAACCGGTTCCACCAGACCATTGTCATGATTACCCATAATGAAGAAATCGCGCAGCTTGCAGACCGGATTATACGGATTGAGGATGGGAAAATTGTAACCGGGCAGATGAAACCGGTGGTTTAGCTTATAGATACAGGAGGGAATTTTTATGGAAAAAGTGGTAGAACTGGTCAATGTATGCAGGAGGTACGGACAGGGGGAAAATGCCGTCGATGCCCTTTCCAATGTAAACGTGGAAATCGAAAGAGGCAAGTTTGTGGCAGTCGTGGGTGCATCCGGAAGCGGAAAGAGCACGTTTTTAAATGTCTGCGGAGGTCTGGATGTTCCTACTTCCGGAGAGGTCAGTGTGGGAGGAAGAAAACTGGCGGGACTTGGCTCGGACGAGCTGACGGAGTTTCGCAGACAGCATATTGGGTTTATCTTCCAGAACTATAACCTGATTCCGGTCATGACCGTGAGGGAAAATATCGTCCTGCCTGTCCAGATAGGCGGAAAAATGGAAGATAAGCTGCAGTATAACAGGGTGCTTGCTGCCCTTGGGCTGCAGGGACTGGAAAACCGTCTGCCATCAGAGCTTTCAGGAGGACAGCAGCAGAGGGTGGCGGTTGCCCGTGCACTGGTTTCATCCCCGTCCATTATACTGGCGGATGAACCGACCGGAAATCTGGATTCTGCGGCGACAAAAGATGTGGTGGGACTTCTGCTTTGTGCAGTCCGCGAATTCGGGCAGACCGTTGTCATGATTACGCACAATGAGCTGCTGACCGCCGACTGTGACAGAGTCCTTGTGATGAAGGATGGGAGGCTGACGGAAAATGTGGCATGAGCCAGGGGAACAATGGTTCAAGTGGTGTCAAGTTTTCTATGAAAACTTGACATGCAGCGTCTGCTCATTTGCCGAAGGCAAATTTTGCATAAGCAGATGTTCAAGGGGAGGACAGTAGCATGAAAATAAGAGAAGAAAAAAAGATTTCCAGAAAGGCATTAGATAATCTTTCCTCAAAGCTGTACCGTGCGGACAGGAGAAGGAACCTGACAGCCGCGGCTGCCGTTGCCATGTCCGCTATGCTGGTCGTTATCGTGCTTTCCACGGTTCTGACAGTTTCGGAGCTTATGAAGCGGCAGCTGCAGATGGTTCTGGGTAACCGGGCGGAGGGAGTATACCTGGCGGCAGACTATGACTGGTATGAAGGATTAAGGGACAGCGGACATTTTGATGATGTGCGGTTTTCGGCAGGAATGGGCACCTGGGCAACGGACAGTTCCAGCGGGCATGCAAACAAACTTTATTATGCGGATAAGGAGACGGCGGACTGGACATTCAACGGACTGGAAGAGGGACGCTGGCCGGCGGCTCCTGACGAAATTGCGGTGGACAGGAATTTTGTTAAGGAAAACGGGGGGGATATCCGTGTGGGAAGCCGGATAGCGGTAACCCTTAAGGTTTCCTCTGCTGAAACAAAAAAGGATGTGGCTGTTACCGGAATCTGTGCGGCAAACAATGTGCAGAATGAGAACCGGGTTTATGTGTCAGAGGATTTTTTTCTGGCGAACCGGAGCGGTAATCTCATAAGTATATACTGCCGTTTTGAACCGGGAAAATATGCGGACAGGGACCTGGAGGGCTTTCTTCTGGATATCCGGCCGGATGCCGTAGCAAACGCCGTGGTAAACCCGTATGCCGGAAACCGTCCAAATACCAGAACGCTTGTGCTTATTATCTGTCTGTCCGTGCTGGTGTCTGTCTGTGCCGGGCTGATGGTTTATACTATCTATTATATTTCCGCAGTAAAAAATACAGCAGGATACGGGCAGTTAAAGATGCTTGGTATCACGGAAAAGCAGATAAAACAGATTGTCCTGCGTCATGCCGTGTGCCAGTATATAACAGGGCTTCCGGCAGGCCTCATTTTCGGTGTGGTGTTTGCCTGGGCGCTGATGCCGTTTGCTGCTTCCTTTGCGGGGCTTCAGGATGCGGTTCCCGCTTTGCGGCCGGAGTACTTTCTGTGTGCGGCAGCCGTGTCCCTTGTGGTTGTCCTGCTTGGTGCCAGAAAGCCCATACGTATGCTGGCAAAGGTTCCGCCGGTCCATGCCGCACTGATTACGGAGGGCGGCGAAAAAAGAATCAAACGAACGCACAGTGTGCGTTTTACTCCCGGAAGCTTTGCACAGAAGAATATCCGCAGGCGGGCGAAAAAGACGGTACTGGTTGCGGTTTCCGCGGCAGTTGTGATGGTACTTTTTGTCTGTACCATGACTGCCGTGAACAGTCTGAATCTGGATGCTTTCTTACAGAATTTTAACCAGTTCGCAGATATTACAGTTGCCACGGAGGATGTGCTGGATAGTAATGTGGACAGTAGTCTCAGATTTCTTTCGAATCTTGAGGCAGACTATCTTCCGGAAGGGCTGGAGGACAGGCTTGTGGAGGTTTCCAATGGGATGGAAATGGTCAGCCACTACGGTCTTTCAATGTTCGCACCCTTGTATGGGGAAGAAGCCGATAAATTCTGCAGTATCGTGCTGGGGAATGGTTACCGGAAGGATGCCGAGGGGGATGATTTCGGGGTGCAACGAGCCCTGGAGTACCAAAATGGCGAAAAATCCGCAATCCCCTCTGAGTATGATTACCGGTTTTACGAATACGGGCAGATGGAAGGATTTGAAGTATATGAGGGGAGCATGAACCGTGAAAAGTTTGAATCCGGAAACTATGTGCTTGTGGTGGCGCAGGACGGCGAGGGGGAAAGCCTTTACCATGCGGGCGATACGGTAAGCTTGTACAGTAAGTATCCGGAGGATGCAGACGAAGTGGTGGAACATTTTAAACCGGATGAAAACGGGCGGTACGCATATTTTGACGCCCTGCCCAGAAAGGACTATGAGGTGCTGGCGGTTGTCGGGGACAGCTACAGAAGACAGATGTGCAGCGGGGATGCCCACATGAGTACAGCCCTTGAATTTATTTTTCCAATGCAGGAAATAGAGGGGATGCCAAAAAAGCCGGGACTTTTCATGGTAACGATGGACGCACCGGATGCGGACACGCTGGAGCGGGTGGAGCAGCGGGTAGCAGAGTGCCTGGAAAAAGAAGGCGGGGAAAATACTGTATCTTTTCGTTCCAGAAGTACATACAGGAGCTTTCTGGAGCAGTTCGGCATGGTACTTGCGCTGATTGGAAACGGACTGGCGGTACTGGTGGGCGTGATGTTCATTGTCAGCTTTTTAAACAGCTGTGTCAGCGGCATTGCGGAACGGAAGGAGGAGTTTGCCACGCTGCAGGCAATCGGCATGACAAGGAAGAGCCTGATTATGGTGCTCCGGTGGGAAAACCTCTATACCGTTATTGCAGCGGCTGTGCCAGGATATCTGGTCGGACAGTTTTTGGGATTTGCAGCAGTTCGTGCACTTTCCGGAAGAATCAACTACCTCGTGTGGACACCATCCATCTTTCCGGGAATCCTGCTTGCGGCAGCGATGTGTGCGTTTGCCATGGTATACCCGAACCGCCGGACGGATATTGGAACAGTAGGGCCTGGTGAACCTCTCTGAGGTCTTTTGTATATTTTGGATGTATGACATTGCCCATAGAGACTGCCTGGCTCGTTGCCCGCGAGAATAAAAGAGGACCGGCAAATGCCGGTACCTCTTTTATCTTTTTTCTGCATATTGCATACAGCGTGTTGTAAAGGATTGCATTGAGACTCCATTTTACCAGGTCCCGCTGAAATGCATATGCTCCCAACTGCTTTTTAATTTTTGTTTTTCATTCAGATACTGCCAGTAAGCATGATTACAAGCCCCTGGTGTATTTTGGGACAAAACTCAATAAAGAGCTGTCCCTGAAAGCTGTTTATTGTGATAACTATTCTCCTTTCCTGTGTTTTATGTACCATAAAGGCGGTCTGTGTGAAATGGGTTTTGTGGTGAGTATGGATGAATATCCCTGAACATGCCTCGCCGCAGGGTCTGCATGGTGTCTTCTTTTATCTGCCCATATCAGTAAATGGTATTCCGTGTTTTTCGTGATGGGTGCAGACAGTGGACGGATGGCTGTGCAGGTATTTACCGGCGCTTTAGCCGTGAAATTTTTTTTTTCGATTTTAAGCCC
>CAYNOE010000005.1:0-35937 GCA_964398745.1 uncultured Lachnobacterium sp. | reverse complement strand
CCACCCTGGAATAAGATAAACAGACTCTTACATGCAGACATGACGATTCTGCCTATCTTATTCCAGGGGGTTCTGAATAGTTACGTTTTTTTAATATAACACAATTTATTTTGTTTCACAACCATATGTTTACATTAACTTCTCCGGTAACGGTTTAAGCAGGAATAGATTTCCTGCGGCCTTGGTATTGCATAACCCCCGGAAATATAACTTCCCTCCGCAAAAAATGACAGTCCCTTTTCTTCAAGCTGCCTGCACAGATACTCTGCGGTTTCTCCCAGCGTCCGTTTCCCATCCACCAGATGCTCCACGGCATATTTTAGAAGAAGTCCGAGCGCTGCGGTCTGTTCACTGTCCGTAAGCTGCTCGATATACCTTAAATCCACATTCTGCCTGCCAAGCGAAAAACCGTCTTTCCCCTGCACCTTTACTTTAAGCTGTCCCCTGTCGTTTTTGACGGCGCCGGTGCGATAATCCCTTTTTTTCACAGCCCCTTTTGCATCCACTGTCATAATGCGGCGGCTTTTTGGCATTGCAAAAGCCGAAACCGGCTCGTCCGGCAGCGGAAACTCTGCGCACAGTTTCTTTGCTTTTTCCGTAATATCCACCGGATGGTAATTATCCATCTGGATTACCGTGTCCGCGATATGGAAAAATGCACCGGAGCTTCCAGCTACAAGTACCGTGGAAATCCCTGCTTCTTCATAAAGTTTCCCTGCCCGGGCTAAAAACGGGGTTATCGGCTCCTTGTCAGGGCTTACCACGCGCTGCATAAATGCATCCCTTACCATAAAGTTGGTTGCAGAGGTATCCTCATCCAGAAGAAACAGCTTACTTCCCGCTTCCATTCCCTCCACGATGCCTGCCGCCTGGGAAGTACTTCCGCTCGCATCCTCCGTGGAAAAGCTGTGCGTGTCCTTTTTGTTTGGAAGATCATTGATAAACATGGAAATATCCACGTCCTTAATAAACCTTCCGTCCTCGGAACGTAGCTTTAACGCGGTATCATCCGTAATGACATATTCCCGCCCGTCTCCGGCAATATGATTGTAAACTCCCAGTTCCAGGGCATTTAAAAGAGTGGATTTCCCATGATAGCCTCCCCCGACAATCAGCGTAATCCCATTTTTGATTCCCATTCCGGTGATTGTTCCTTTATGCGGCAGCTCCATGGTTACTTTAAGCGATTCCGGTGAGGTAAAGGAAACTGAATTTTTCATCGGACGCGAAGAAATCCCGCTCTCCCTTGGAAGGATGGCGTTGTCAGCAACAAATGCCACCAGGTTTCTCTCCTTTAACTGCATGCGTATATAATCCTGGTCCTCCGCAAGTTCAATCACTTCTTTTACCGCTTTTGCATTCAGACTTTTATAATAAAAGGCCGCCTGAACGCTGGCTGGAATAAAGTCAAACAAAATCTTTTCCAGCTCCCTTGCATTGATTGTCCTGCCGTTTGCCGGAAATCCAACATTAAATCTTGATATAATACCTTTTTCGCTGATTTCGCATGCCGTCCGCCTGAGTACCTCCTGTCCGCAGTGGGTTACGGAAATCAGGCCACTTTTTCCGGAACCCTTTGCCTTAAACGTAAAACGGCCGACTTCATCATAAAACCGACGTGTCAGGTAATCCGCAAGCGCATTTTTTGTTATGGCATCCTTTTTGCAGTATTCGGGAAAACCAGCATCCTGATCTTTCACAAACACGCTGACATGGGAAGGCGCTGCGAACGGATCTCCCTGCACATGATCAATATTTAGCTGGAATCCCGGAAACTGGTAGCTTCCCCGCAGGGACTTGTATGCCGGATACCCTTTATGGTCAATACTCCTTAACTGTCTTTGTAAATCTGCTGATGACTGCATGATATTTCTCCTTTATTATTATAATTGGTTTCTCTGGTCTTTTTTCTTTAGCAGGGCCGAGGTGTCAAGTGCCTGCGGTTCCTGTTTTTTGGACTTCTTTGTTTTCTTTTTCTTTGTATTCTGCTCCGGGGCTTTTTCCTGCTCCTGCATGATAATGGCTCCGCCCTGTTCTTTTATTTCCTTTACAGCGGATTTTTCTTCTTTTTTGCGGTTAAATAATGCAGATATTTTTTTATACAGCTTTGTATCCGCAGGCACAAAAGAAAACCGCCGGAATGCAATATCCACTACAAACCAGATAATTGCAAAAAGAATCAGCCATCTGGTAAGTGAAAACTTAGCCGGAGCCGTTTGTTTCAGTTTCTTCCAGAAATTATCTTTCGGTTTTAATATCCTTCCGTACTGTTTGATAAATGCAAGGTATTTGTCATTATTTAATGCAAATTTATATTCGTCCGAATACTGCACGACTGCCGCCGTCATAATAGCGTTTGTGGTTTCTTCATCCTCCATCCGCCGGACGCTTAAATTATAGATTCCGGTCATATCCGTATCAATCACACCCTGGTAAACGCCCGGTGCCCCCGCATTTAGTTTTGCAGTCTGCGTATTGCCGTCCGGATCGGTATAGACGGCCTGCACCGATGTATTTTCCTTATAGTCCTTTGCGTGGTATACAATTTCCGTATTGCCGCCATATGTCGTTACATCCACCGTATCTTCGCCAAGTGCTGTATTTCCTGCACTATAGTCAATCATCCGCTTCCAGAGCTGGACATAATCATCTGACTGTGCCAGCGCGGACGTCCACTTGTTCGTAACATCTGTATTCCATGCCAGCGTATGCCCCAGCCCGTACTGCATGACAGACAGCACCGGATCATCTTTTTCTGAAGCAAGCAGAACATTTGCAGATTTTTTCGGGGTTGCGCTGACATAGCCGTATACCGGCGGCCAGCCGTCCTCATAAAGCCCCTTCGTAATCGCATTGCTGTTTCCTGCAAGGGCAAAGGTGCCGTTCTGCAGATAGGTATCCCCGCTTAAAAAGACTTCCTGCGCAAAGATTTTCGGAATGTCCGTGGAAATATCCGAATAATAATACCTGCCGCCGCAGCCGTCCGCAATCGACTCTAAAAGTGCGGAATCCGAATATTCACCAACTGCCACCGTAGAAAGCGTAACACCGGCCTTTGTATACGCGTTTATGATATCCGAAAAGGAGCGTGTTTCCCCTTCCCCGTCTGTCAGAAGCACAACATGCCTTACATCTGCCGGACACTTTTGGATTTCCTCCAGCGCAGACCAGAGTGCAGGCTTAATCGTAGTACCCCCGCCTTCTTTTACCGTTTCAATCTGGCTTTGGATTTTCTCTTTATCATCCGCCTTCCTTATTGGCACCTGCCATTCGTATTTATCGTCAAAGGTGACAACACCCACATAGTCCTTGTCCCGCAGCTCATTCACCGCCGCATCTGCCGCAGCAATCGCAAGATCCAGATTGCTTGCGTTATCTGCAGTATCCACAACTTCTGACATACTGCCCGAATGGTCGATGACCATAACCATTCCAAGATCCGGAAGCTGGTTCGTTCCACGAAGCTGCATATCAACCGGAAGCACTTTTTCCAGTTCCGTATCCCGGTAACCGCCAAGGGCAAAGCTTTCCTCCCCGCCGCAGCAGATTATGCCGCAGCCGTAATCCTTCACATAGGTATCCACACTGCTTAAAAAGCCCTCCGGCAGATCCGTCCTGTATACATTTTCAAGTATAATACTCTTATACTTAAGCATTTCCTCCAGCGATGCCGGTGCATTTAACGCTGAAACTATCTGGTAATTGCACCCCGCCGCCTGAAGCACTTTTTTAAACTGCGTGCTGTCTTCCTTCATACCGGAAACCACCAGTATTCCCGGCAGGGTATCCACAACCGAATATGCACTGAACGTATTGTTTTCCCCGCAGGTATCCCCGTCTGCAAGTACCCGCACCTGAAAACTCTCCACGCTTTCGCCGGATACTTTCTGCCCCAGGACAAACTGGTTGCTGCCTTTGTTTAAGTGGACATCCGTTTTACTCTTCTGCTCTGTTCCCATCCAAATCTGAAGGGTTGCGTCAGTATCATAATTACTTACAACCGTCACTGTCATGGAATAGGAATCGCCCTCGTACAGATAGTCCGGAAGCTCCACATTTTCTATATAGGCATCTTTGTCCGCCGTCACATCATAGACAACCGAAAGAAGCTCCACATTTCTTGAAACAAGAGCGGACGCCGTGTTTTCGATGCTGCCCTTCGTTTCCTTCCCGTCCGTTAAAATCACGAGCCTGCCTGCCCCGTTATCCGGAATCATGGAAAGTCCGCGTGAAAGGGCCTCTTCCATATTTGTTGCCGATTTATCCGGCATGGACATGATTTTAGAAAAATGCTTTTCCTGTGTCAGAAACTGTTCCACAAGGGAATTCCTTCCGAACGTTACCACCCCGTACTGGTTATTCTTTGGCATTTTTTTAATGGTATTTCCAAGATAGCTGTCAATGGCTTTAAGGTTCTGCTCATTACTGTTTGATATATCCACAAGAAAAATTGTGGTATTCGCCGCAGACCGCCGGCTGACCGACAGTCCGGACAGTGCGCCAATGACCAGAAGCACCAGGACAAGACGCACTGCAAGATAAAACTTCCCCCTATAGCACATCTGCCTGACATAAAGAACCCATTCCAGAGCAAGCAAAATTAAAACAAGAATTAACAGCATGTTCCTTAACTGCTTTCTTACAAGCTGTCCACGGAAACTGCCGGTTTTTCCGAAGCTTTCAGCCGTAAGTCTGCCGTCCGACTGGCTGGCTGATGCAAAACGCACCACATAGGATTCCTTTTTTCCGGCGGCTTTTACTTCGTAAATCCCCGCTTTTTTCGTATCCGCCGAAATCGTGTTTACATCCACATCCGCCTGCGGATGAAACATGACCTTTTCCCCGGCCTCATAGACATTTTCAGCAAGCAGCGAACTGTCCCCCAGAAAGCCCAGGGCATTCGCCATAAATACCGGAAACTCCGGCTGCAGGGCAAAATCGGATTCCCTTATGTCAAAGCCCAGCACCACTTCTTTGATTCCGTCATGTTCCCCGTAATATGCAGCACAGTCCTCTCCACTCCACAAAAAGCCGGTTGCCCATTTTGGAAGATTAAAAATACTGGTTTCATTGACTCCAATTCCGAATTTGCTGATGCCGGCTGTCAGCTCTGTATCCGATGCCGCAAGACTTATATTTTTCTTTGTTTCCGCCGCCCCTGTCTTATCACAAAAAACCATGCGGCTTATTGTTTCATTCTGTTTTGCGGCAGAATCCGCATCATATATAAGCACGGCATCATCCTGTTTATCCAGGTCACTTTCCTCTCTGGCTTTTACAAGAACCTGCCCCGTCACTGCCTGGTAAGCCTTTTCGATGTAGGTATTTCCTTCCCCGACCAGACACGCATTAACCGCCGTGGCAGACTCCGGCAGCGCATAGGCACGGTTGTCCTCAGAAAGGGAATCTTCTGCCCCGTTTTCAAAGGAAATCTCCGAAATCTCAGTATGCCATTCCTCCCCTGCCTTTAAGTTTTTAAACAGGCAGGTGCTGCTTTCATCCGGTTTCAGGCTGAATGTGCGCATATCCACCAGTTTGTCCTTTTCATACAGACCGATTTCCAGACTGGCTGCACTGTCACTGTAATTTACCAGCCCGGCTGCCGCTGCATAACCGTTTTCATCCTCTGCAAAGGAAAGAAAGGTATTTGCCACATTATCCGTTTTCTCTCCCATAACCCGGACTTCAGCGGAAAGGATATCAGTAAACTCACGGGCAGACTTTGCCCCGTTTCCATCGGTAAATAAGATGATGTCTGCAGCTTTTGTTTTGCTTTCATCGCCACAGAGCGTCTGTACCGTGGAAACAGCCTCTGAAAGATTCCCCTGCGTATCAGAGCATTTTAACTGCCTTAATGCCTTTAAAATACCTGCTTTGTCTGAGGAATTGACCGAAAGAAGGCTGCTGCCGGTCCCGTCATTTGTCACAAGGGAAAATGTCCCAAAAGACGCATCCATATAGGTTTTTATTTCATCCACCGCTTCTTCAAGGCGCATCTTCCCGCCGGAATTTTTGTGCTGCATGCTGCCGCTTGTATCCAGTACAAAAATTACGTTCCCGCTGCCGTTTCCCTGCCTGTTAAAGTACGGGGACATCAAAGAAAGCACCAGAAGAAGGATAATGACTATCTGCAGGTACATTAACAGATTGTGGATGAACTTTTCCAAAAAGGTTTTCGACTGCTGGTTTTTAAACAGTTTTTCCCAGAGAAGTTTTGAAGAATTTTTCATGTCCTTCCCTTTTGGAACCAGCAGATACAAAATAATCACGACCGGAACCGCCAGCAGAAATGCCAGCGGCCATAAGCTTTCAAATATCATATAGCACCCTTAAATCCTCAAAAATAAGCTGTTTTCTGTCTTTTTCCGTATCACAGAGCACATATGCCCCATGAGGCGTACAGCCCTTTTTTATCCGCGAAAGAAGCTGTTTTAATTCCTTTTCATAGCTGTTTACCGAAGCCATGTCCACTGTAACCCTTAATTTATGTTCCGTTTCCATATCAATCAGGTTAAAGGTTCCGTTCATGCTAACGTGAAGCTCCTCACCCGCAAGCGTCTGTAAAATGACCGGACGCTGTTTTTTGTATGCCAGATACTGAATCAGTTTTTCATATTCCGGGTTATCCCCTTCAAACAACGCGGCATGAAAGAAATCACTGATTATCACAGTAACCCCCGGTCCCCTGTCTGGCATCTGCCTTGCCGCAGAAAGCATATCGGCTTCCCCTTCAAATGTCCTGCTTTCCAGCCATTCCAGCACCCTTGGAAACGCATTCCTTCCGCTTCCTGGCATCAGTGCGCGGTTCATTTCTTTCATGTCATAGATAATGAGCCTGTCCATGTTGTTTAATGCCAGAAAGGAAATTACGGATGCAAGATCCAGTGCTAGATCCGATTTTTTCTGCCGGCCGTAATCCATGGAAGCGCTTGTATCTAAAAGCACTGATACAACCGCTTCCTTTTCTTCCATATATTCCCTGATATACATTTTGTCCAGCCTGGCATAGACATTCCAGTCCAGCCGCCTTAAATCGTCTCCCGGCATGTATTCCCTGAAATCTGAAAATTCCGCAGAAATGCCCTTCTGCACCGATTTGCGGTTTCCCGACATATTTAAACTGCTCTTATGCGCCACCGCGAGCGAAAGACGGCGGAGCGTACTGTAAACGTTGGAATCAAGCATATAAATTCTTTTCCTTTGATTCAATAATCTGGCTTATAATAGTATCTTCCGAGATTCCGTCCGAAATTGCATCGAAACTTAATATAATTCTGTGCCGCAGCACCGGGTATGCCACTGTCTTGACATCCTCGAACGAAACATTAAATCTGCCTTCCATAAATGCCCTCGCCCTTGAAGTACGAACCAGCGCCTGGGCTGCACGGGGGCTTGCCCCCTCCCTGATATACGGATTATCCCCGTGGGTTTCCATCACAAGATCCAGAATATAATCCATAACTGCATCCGCAACCGGAATCTGTGATACAAAATTTCTAGCCTGCAGAAGCCCTTCTGCATCCATAATTCGGTTAATCTGCGGCACTTCCTGTCCCTCAGTCAGATTTACGATACCGCGAAGCTCTTCCTTATCCGGAAAACGGACCATTATCTTAAAAAGAAAACGGTCAAGCTGCGCTTCCGGAAGCGGATAGGTTCCCTCGTTTTCAATCGGGTTCTGGGTTGCAAGCACCAGAAACGGCTCGCTTAATTTATGGGACTGTGTTCCAATCGTCACCGTATGCTCCTGCATTGCTTCCAGCAGCGCGGACTGTGTTTTTGGCGTGGCACGGTTAATCTCGTCCGCAAGCAGGAGGTTCGTAAAAATCGGTCCCGGCGAAAACCTGAATTCGCTTTTTCCTTCCTCCCTTACCATGATATCGGTTCCTGTCACATCACTTGGCATCAAATCCGGCGTAAACTGGATTCTCTTAAACGACAAATCAAACACCATGCCAATCGTGCGTACCAGCATGGTCTTTCCAAGTCCGGGCATACCTTCTAAAAGCACATTGCCTCCCGATAACATGGCAAGCATAACCTGCCTTATAATTTCCTGCTGGCCAATGATTCCTTTTTTGATTTCGTCTTCACATTCCATCAGCCGTTTCTGGCAATTTTCCAACTCAGTCATAAACATAAACTCCTTTAGTCATTCAGATTTTTAAAGTAATCCTTAATTACATTCTGCATTCCTCCCGGATACCTGCCGGATTCAATCCCGTCATATGCATTTTTTGTATAGTCGCTGATTACGGAATCCAGACTTACATGGTCACCATTCCATGCCAGACCATTCTGCGCCCTGTAATAATCACTGTTTTCATCCCCGTTTTTCTTCCCGCTGACAGAAGGATCATCTCCCACACCGTTTGGAATACTGATATAATCGTGCGCTCCATCTCCGGAACCGGTTCCCCTGCCCTGGCCGTTTCCGCTGCCGCCGCCATTGCCATTTCCGTTTCCATTTCCGTCGCCGTTTCCTCCGCTTCCGTTTCCATTTCCACCACCATTTCCGTTATTTCCATCGCCGTTCTGGCCGCCATCGCCGCCGTTTCCGTTATTCTGGTCACTGCCGCTTCCATTTCCATTATTCTGGTCTCCACCGCTTCCATTTCCACTGTTCTGGTCTCCGCCGCCTTCGTTTTCATTATTATCCTGCCCTCCGGCAGAAGCTGTCTGTGTTCCATCTGGTGCGTCATTTGCATTGGCTTTTGCTGTCTGGCTGGCATCTGCAATACCTGCCGCAGACGAATCTTTTAATGCGGACGCCATATTCTCTAAACCTTCCGCAGTCTGCCGGTATTTATACTCCAGCTTCTGCGCAGCCGCCGCAAGCGATTCTTTCGAGTCAGCCCGTTTCAGTTCTTCCATGGACATATTCAGCGATTCAAGCATTTCTTTCAATGCCGCTTTCTGTTCGTCAGTCAGTGCATCCGTACTGATATTTTCCATTTCCTTTACAAGCTTTTGAAGATCCTTTTCTTTTTCCTTCGCTTGTTCTTCAATCTCATGAAGGATTTTTGCCTGCTTCCTTGCAGCAGACGGCACAAAGGAAAGCGCAAGGGCAAGTCCTAAAGAAAGCACAAGGGCAAGCAGATGTCTTTTGTCAGGAAGAAGAGGGATTTTAAGAGCATTCTCCTGTTTTTTTTCCTTCAGGTGCATAACTGCATCCGTCCGCTGCAGGCGGTCAAATTCCTGTTCCCCGTTTATATGCTCATACGCCGTAAGCACACGCTCCTTCAGTCCGAAACTGTCCAGACAGTGTGCCGCATTTTTCATGCCTCTTCTTTTTATGCAGGCAGTGACTGCTCCTGCAAAAAGCCCCGCCAGTATGCTTAAGGCAGCAAAAAGGTGAACATAATAAAACGGAACAGCCAGTGAAAGTCCTTCCAGAAGAATAGCAAAAACACCTCCCAGGGCTGTAAAAACCGTAATATATTTAAACAGTCCGGCAAGATTTAATTTTCTTTTACATTCCTTTATCTCTTTTTTCAGATATTCTTTTTCATCCATTGTGCTTCTCCTGCGGCATTACAGCATGTGCACGGTTTTTGACCGCAAGCTTTTTGACCGCCTTTTTGGAAACCGGAGTAATCCGTTTTGAGGCAAGCCACAAAAATAGGAAAGAAACCAGTGCCAGCGCCGCCGTTGATGCCGCCATCCATATATAATGTACCTGTCCGTCCGTAAGCGTAAGCTTATTTCCATGCAAATCGTACAGCATATTGTAAACCCCGGAATCACCGCCCATAACCCAGGTAAAAAACTCTATGAGATAAAGCGCCGGATTAAACAGCAGAAAACTGTGTGTAAACAGGGAACCCCGGCTTTGCTGCAAATTGGAAGCCATTAATTCAATCCAGTACGGGGCGATTGTCAGGATAAAAAAGCCCAGATAGAAAATATAGGCCATAACAACTGCCGAAACGGTCTTTTTGCAGACCGAGGAGCAGAAAATCCCAATACTGGCAGCAAACAAAGACGCCAGAAGGGCAATTCCAAGAAACCAGAACAGATACGAAATGGAAAGCCCTCCGATTACAAATACCATTGCCAGAACCGGCATTGCCGCCGCCACATAAAACATGCTCTGGATGATTGCCGTTAAAACCTTTCCCCAGATAATGGAAAACGGCGTCATGCTCGTTGTCATCATAATATCAAATGTCTGTCTTTCTTTTTCCCCTGAAATGGAAGAAGCAGTACGAACCGGCACAACCAGGCCAATAATCAGAAACTGCGCTACTGCAAGTATCGGATAAAGCTTCACTATCATACTGTAAATATTATCATATGTCCATCTGCTCTCTGTTTTAATCATAACCATCGCAACAAGAAAAACCACTGCCATCACTGCCTCATAGGCAAACAGTCCCCAGCTTATGCGCATACTGCGCGACTGCACTTTAATGTCCTTTTTTACTAACGGATTGAGCTGCATACTCCACCTCCCTGTTGTTCTCCCGGCGCCTGGCTGTCTGCAGTCATCTGCATGAAAAGCGTTTCCAGACTGCCTTCCTGTTTATGGAACCCGGTGACGATTACACCGGAATGAATCAGGTACGCAATCATATTTGCGATTTCCTCTTCTGAAAGCGAATGGGAAATCTTTATTTCTTTCTCCCCGAATGATTCTACCTTAACCCCCGCCTGCTCCTTTAACAGCTTCACTGCCTGCTCCACAGGAGCCTTCACTTCTATTTCAAGTACATTGCTTCCAAACGCTGATTCAAGCACATCTTCTATCCGCCCCGCAGTCACAAGGCTTCCATGGTTCATAATTCCAATACTTGTACACATCTCGGAAAGCTCGGATAAAATATGGGAACTGATTACAATGGTCTTTCCCATTCCCTTTAAGTTTAAAAGCAGTTCCTTCATCTCAACACGGGCTCCCGGATCCAGCCCTGAGTTCGGCTCATCCAAAACCAGAAGCGCCGGATTGTGAATCAGTGCCCGCGCCACGCACAGGCGCTGTTTCATTCCGCGGGAAAGGATATCCACATACATTTCCTTTTTATCCGCGAGATTAACCAGTTCTAAAAGGTCATCTGCAATCTTTTCGATTTCCCTGGAATTCATCCGGTACATGGAACCGTACAAATCCATGTACTCTTTTACCTTAAGGTTATCATACACCCCGAAAAAATCCGGCACATAGCCAATCTGCCGTTTGATTTCCTTTGAATTTGCAAATGCATCCACCCCGTTAATCTGTATATTTCCGGCTGTCGGCGGCATAAGTCCGCAGACCATGCGTATGGTTGTGGTCTTTCCTGCCCCGTTCGGTCCCACAAATCCGAAGAGATCCCCCTGGGGAATATGGAGGTTTAAATTATTAACCGCCAGAAATTTGCCGTAGTTTTTGTATAAATGATTAATTTGAAGCACCGTTTACCTCCTGTTCTGCCACTGCATACGGACATGCAAAGGAAATTTCCGTGCATTTGTCTGCAACTGTCTTTTTGTAATCCGGCACGATACCGCAGATTACCGCCTGATTTGCGCCATACTGGGCTTTTCTTCTTGCATCATACATTCCCGCTGCAAGGGCGGCATATAACTGCCTGTCCTTATCCTGGTTTTTGATTGTTGTCATCCCCATCCCCTGTAAGCTGTAGAGCAGGTCATTCATATATGCATCATCGGACTGGTAAACCACCCGTCCATCCTTTCCGGCTTTCACAAGCTCAACGGTTTCTCCTTTTTTTACATCCTTTAAAATTATGAGATAATCATCTGATGCAACCAACAGGTAAGGAAAGTTAAATTTTGTATGATTTATAATACTTCCCGACTGTTTGCCGGCCGAAAGGGACAGCTTTTTTGCCTCAAGTTTTCCCCAGTCTTCCTGAATATTTCCGGAGGCATACAAAAATCCGGTTTCAAAATTTGCATCCGGGCTCATGCCTATCTCAATTCCGTCCCCGTAAACCACCCGGTATTTCCAGTCGTCCGCAGAGCCGAAATATCCCCAGTTCGTTTTTGTTCCGGCATACTCAAACTGATCCTTAAGCTTTAATTTCCACGGCTTTACCCCGGAGTGGTAGGCACTGAATAAGGTGTCCGTTTTTCCCTTTTCCTTTCCGTCCAGACGCTGCAGTGTCACGGAATAAACTTTCGTATCCGCTACCCTTAAACCACGCCCAAACACTAAAACCCCGCCTATGAACACAAGGGCAAGCGCCGGTGCACCGAGCCAGTACCATTCTCTTTTTTTAAGTCTGGCAAGTACCAGGTAAAGAACCGGTCCTACCAGCACCACATATATAAAAATCAGAATTTCCAGCCATGTGAAATTCACGTCCGTGTTTTCATTGTCAATCAGATGAAACGCCTGCATCTGTTCGTACGACGAGCCTTCATAATAGTTCGTAGCCATACTGGCAAAATTCCCGACTTCATTATAGATTTCCTGGCAAAGATCCGATGATGCCTTCTGCATCTCATCATCGCACAGGGAAATAGCAAGTACAAGTATACTTCCGTTTCCATAATAACAGATTTTTCCCGGGCTGCATCCCGCTTCATCAGGGGATGCGCTGTTTCCGGAAACCTTAAGTTCAGCAACTGCCATGTTTGCAAAATTAATTTTTGAGTCTTCGTAGTTATAGTAACTGGTTTGTCCACCTGCGGATACCAGATAATTTTCTTCCCCCGGCTTGCTGACATTTACAGCCTCTAAGCCCGTAAAATCCGGAGCAAAAGCATTTAAGGCATCTTCTGCCCGCTCCCCGGTTCCAAGAATCAGGGCACCGCCCTTTTTTACCCAGCTTTCGATTGCCTCAATACTGTCCTTATCCAGCGTGGACACATTATAGGAATCAATAATTAAAAAATACAAGCCGTTTAAGCTGTCCTTTATGCTGTCCGCATCCAGTTCAACCAGATTCACCGGCTGCCTGACCGAGCCAAGGCTGTAACCAGTTCCGCCCATGTCCATATAGGTAAGTTTATCAAAATGGTCGGACAAAACTCCCACACTGATTCCGATTTTTTGTCCTTTAAAAATATTTTTGAATGTGATTTTCTGCAGCTCTTTCTCATCCTTGTCCAGAAAATACAAAGCCCCGCTTCCTCTTACTGAATCGGCATTTTCCTTCGGTACAGTCAGTGTAAACTGCTTTGCCCCGTCTTTCGGCAGCGTTAATTTAGTATCGAATACGCAGCTGGTCTCAACATTAAAAAATCCAAGCCTTACCGTTCCGTCAAAATCCGGCCCGGAGTTTTTTACCTGTACCTGCAGGACATATGCATCATCCTCTGCCTTCAGTACCGAAACATCTCCTGTAAAATCTCCTGTTTTTTCAGCATAGGACGGCTGTCTGTCTGCCAGAACCATCAGGCCAAACATACAAAACAGCAGTATGCTTACGAACAGTTTTCTTTTTCCCATATCTGTCTTTCTCTCCTTTTCCACTGCAGCATATGCAGTTTGTCAGAAATTTCTTCCCATAGAAAACTATACCATATTCAGGCGGGAATGTTATTATATTTCCTGTACGATTTATTTAATTTTTTCTTAAAATGTTACTATTCACGGCTCAAAAGCCGCACAGGATTCTTTCTACTGGCGGATATAAATTCCCTGGGATTCAATAAAATCATCCAGCTCCTCCAGTGCCTCTGTCGCCCAGTTTTCATTCTCCGGCTGCTGTTTTTTTGTTTCTTCCTTTGTATTTTGTACCTGCTTTTTTTCTTCCATCTTTCTTTCCTCCTTTTGGTATCGCCCCTTCGCTACGCTCAGCGGCATGTCGTCGGAAGGCATTTTAAGAAATGCTTCGCATTTGCCTTTCCTCCTGTCATAATTTCCTGTTCTGCCACTGTATACAGACATCCATATGAGATTTCCCCGGTGACGGCAGTTGTCTTATTATAATCCGGCACAACTGCGCAAACCAGAAGCTTTTGTTTATTCATCTGAAATTCTGCCGCCGCATGGTCAAACCCTCCCACCAGTGCCGCAAACAGCTCCGTTTCCTTCCCTTTACCCACAAATCCATTCTGCCCGTAATCCAGAACCGATTCATACATACCTGTAATAGAAGTATATTGCCGGCTGGACGGTGCTTCTTTTGCAAGCTCAATTGTTTCCCCCTGCTTCACATCCTTTATAACCATCACCCTTTCATCCGGGGCAACGACCATCATATAAGGAAAATCCCACTTTGTATCATTCGTAATACTGCCTGACAGGGTCTGCTTTCCAATCTTTATGTTTTTAACACATATTGTCCCGCAGTTTTCCCCGGTTCCGGCTGCTGTCATATACATATTTTCAAAGCGGACATCCGGTTTAAACCCCAGTTCAATTCCGTTTCCGTAAATAACCCGGCAAATCCAGTCCCCGGTTTTTTTATCCTGCGGATTAAATGCTGTATAAGTACCTCCTGCCGTATAATTATCTTTGAGTTTCAGTCTCCACGGCTTTATTCCGGAATGATATAAACAATAATCCGTATAAATCTTTCCCCTGTCCATTCCATCCGCCCTCTGTGTTGTAATGGAATATATCCTTGGAAATGTTTCCTGAAAGCGGCTGTAAAAAAGACAGACCACGCCAATGGCAAACAGTGACATTAACACTGCGCAGGGCTGATAATAGATTCTTTTGCCTTTCCCGTCTAAAACCTTATAAAGAACCGGACCTGTAAAAACCGCACAAAGGATAAGAAAAACTGCCGGACTGACAGCATCTAAAGCCGCCCTTTGTTCATCTATCGTCCTAAATACATATGTACATCCTGTCCCAAAGTCCGGATAAGCTGTATAAACGCCCCTGCTTAATTCCACTTCCCTATAAATTCTGTCATACAATAAAGCACCGCCCTTTTGCATTTCATCATCACAGAGGGAATATGCAAGTATCAGTATACCGCCATCCCCGCAGGATGAGACTTTTCCCGGATTTTCGGCTGCATCCTCTGCATTCCCGGTAACCAGAAACTCTGCCATTTCCATATTGGTAAAGTCGATTTCGTTTGTCTGGTAATTAAAATAGCCCTTGTCTGCATCCATAACCGCAGAATACGGGTTTTCTTCCCCCTTTTTTGATGCCCCTGCAAACTGGCAGCCTGTAAAATCCGGATTAAATGCATTTAAGGTTTCCGCCCCTCTCTTCCCTGTTCCGATAATCAGCCTGCCTCCATGGATTACCCAGTCCTCAACAGCCTTTATTGTATCCTTTCCCAGCGCGGAAACGTCATAAGAATCAATAATCAGAAAGTACTGTTCATCCAGACTGTCCTTTAAGGTGTCTTTATCCAGCTTCTGCAGGCGGATTTTTCTGCCGTTTCCCATGTTATATGGAAAAGTATAATAATTTGCCCCGTCACAATCCAGATGCATATTACTTATTTTTTCAAAGTCATCGCAGAGAATCCCTGCATGGATAATACCTTTACCATCCTTAAAGATGTTTTTAAAGGAAATCCTTCTTTGTTCTTTCCCTTTCTGGTCCAGAAAAATCAGTACCCCGTTCCCTCCCGTGCGTGTCACATCCCCGTCCGGGACTGATACTACAAATGTTTTTTTATCATGGGAAGGCAGGAAAACTTCTGTATCAAATACGCATCCCTGTTCTGAATGCGAAAAAACAAGCCGCACTGTTCCTTTAAAATCCCCTCCTGCATTCCCTGCCGTTATCCGGATATCGTAATATCCTCCATGCACCTGCATAAACTGCACTTCACCTGAAAGTTTTGTATTTTTTTGTACGGGCAGCGGTTTTTTACTCCATAAGGCCAAAAAGACGGTAAAACACAGCAGCACTGTCACTGACAGACATTTTTTTCGCATACTGAATGCCCCCTTCCTGTCCTATTTCAAAAACCCATGAAAATTATATCACCATCTGAATAAAAAATCAAAAAAAGAACCATCCTTTTATTATCACGAAAATTTGGAGGAAATGGATGATGTCTTCATACAAAGTAGAAATCTGCGGTGTCAATACGGCAAAACTGCCAATTTTAAAAGAAGAGGAAAAAGAAGCATTATTCAAACGCATTTCTGCCGGGGACAGGCAGGCAAGAAACCAGTATATCGAAGGAAACCTCCGGCTGGTTCTGTCCGTCATCAAGCGGTTTAGCAACCACAATGAAAATGTGGACGACCTGTTCCAGATTGGATGTATCGGACTCATGAAAGCCATTGATAACTTTGACATCAATGTCGGGGTAAAATTTTCGACTTATGCTGTGCCTATGATTATAGGTGAAATCCGCCGTTACTTAAGGGACAACAGCAGCTACCGAATTCCGCGCTCCCTCAGGGATACTGCGTATAAAGCAATGCAGGCAAAGGAACGCCTGGCACGGGAATCCCAGAAGGAACCGACGCTTGAGGAAATCTCGAAAGAATGCGAGATTCCAAAAGAGGATATTGTATACGCATTAGACGCCATCCAGACGCCTTTAAGCCTGTTTGACCCAATTTATACGGATGGCGGGGATACCCTCTACGTCATGGACCAGATTTCGGACAAGAAAAACAAAGAAGAAAACTGGGTGGAGGACCTTTCCTTAAGCGATGCGCTTTCCCGCCTGAACGAGCGGGATGAACGCATTATTAAACTGCGCTTTTTTGAAGGAAAAACCCAGATTGAGGTTGCCGAAGAAATCCATATTTCGCAGGCGCAGGTCTCGCGACTGGAAAAAAACGCACTTAAAAATATGTACCAGTACCTGAAGACGGAGCCGGAGCGGTAACTGTCATTCGTCTCGGGAAAGGTAATCTGGACATTCTCATCACAGGATATATTACTGTTGTCATAAAGAGAAGGATTATTGCTTAAATCCAGGCTGGTAAGCTGATTATTATAACAGCGCAGATACTCTAACTTTGGACAGCCGCTTACATCAAGGCCCGTAAGCTGGTTTTCATCACAAATGAGCACCTCTAACTTTGTGCAGCCGCTTACATCAAGGCTCGTAAGCTGATTTTTTTCGCAAAACAACGCCCTTAACTCTGGACAGCCGCTTACATCAAAGCCCGACAGCTGGTTTTTTCCGCAATCCAGTATTTCCAATTCTGAGCATTTACTTTAATTCAAATTTTTTCAGCTTATTCCCATAACAGTATACACTTTTAAGTTTTGGACTTTTACTCAAATCAAGACTGGTAAGCTTATTGTGACAACAATCTAAGTTTTCCATCTTTGGCTTTTTGCCCACATTCAGGCTTTTCAGCCTATTATCATAGCAGTTTAAATACTGCAGCTTCGGATTTTTGCTTACATCCAGCCCGGTCAGATTCGTGTTTCTTACAGATAACCTGGACAATTCTGTCAGTCCCTTCAGGGAAAGCTTCCCTGTCAGGTTATCGTTATCCAGCACCAGCCCTCTCAGCCTTCCTTTTTTTGTCCACTTGTAACAGGAACTGTCCAAATCCATGTAAGACGAGATATCATCACCCGAATAGTTCTTCTCCAGAATCTTCTTAATTACCTTCACGTCCGCCTTATTCTTCCCCCTGGTATATTTCAGGGTAATTTCCTTCGCCTGTTTCAGGTTTACCGCTTTTTTCTCTGCTGCTGTAACAGCCGCAGAAAGTCCTGCCGCCTGTACCGGTACGGCAGATATTCCCAGTGCCAGCACAAATGCCAGCAGTATATTCCCTGTCTGTCTTAATCTTGTATTTTTTTGTTTTCTCATTTTCATTCTCATGTCCACTCTTCCTTTATTCTGCTTTGCACTTTTTATAACCAGTAAAAAATGTCACTTTCACATTACCCTGTTTTATAATAGTAATACACGCTTCGTATACTGTCAGTTCAGCCCAGAACTTTGTACGTGGAACGAAACATTGTTATTCGTACTCCTTCACCAGTACCGTTGCGTTATGTCCGCCAAATCCCAGAGAATTACTGATTGCAATATGCACCGGCGTATGGATGCCCTCCCCCTTGGTATAATCAAGGTCGCATTCCGGATCGTCCTCTTTAAGCCCCACGGTCGGATGGATGTAATTTTCGTTAATGGATTTAATGCAGGTAATCAGCTCCACAGCGCCGCCTCCGGCAAACATATGTCCGATCATGGACTTGGTGGAGTTGATATGCACATGGTATGCCGCATCAGAAAATGCCCGCTTAATGGCCCTTGTCTCATACAGGTCATTGTATACCGTACTGGTTCCATGGGCATTGATATAATCCACCTGTTCCGGTTTTACCCCTGCATCATTCATTGCAAGCGTCATCGCCATTCCTGCTGCGGAACCGTCCTCCAGCGGCGTCGTTACATGGTTTGCATCGCAGGTTGCCCCATAGCCTGCGATTTCCGCATAAATATGTGCACCGCGGGTTTTTGCATGCTCCAGTTCTTCCAGTACCAGAATGCCTGCCCCCTCTCCGGTCACAAATCCGTCCCTTCTCCTGTCAAATGGAATGGATGCAGCCAGCGGATCTTCAGAGTACGAAAGAGCCGTCAGCGCCTGAAACGTTGCCACGCCGAAACGGCTGACCGAGCTGTCCACACCTCCTGCCAGCACCACGTCCAGTTCTCCATGCTGGATACTCCGGAATGCCTCCCCGATGGAGTTGGTTCCGGTGGCACATGCCGTCACCACATCAATGCATTTCCCCCGGAATTTGTGCTGCATTGCCACATTGGCGGCTGCCATATTTCCAAGAACAAGCGGCGCGCTCAGCGGATGAATCCTGCCCGGTCCCTTTTCCAGCATTTTGTCATATTCACGCTCAATTCCCATCAGGCTTCCAACACCGGAGCCGACGCTCACGCCCAGACGGTAGCAGTCTTCTTTTTCCACATCCAGCCCGCTGTCTGCCATGGCCTCTTTGGATGCCGTTACGGCAAACTGGCTGAAGCGGTCCATGCGCCTTGCCGCTTTCGGATCCAGGTAATCCTTTACATTAAAATCCCGTACCTCCGCTGAAAGCTTTACTTTATAATCAGCCGTATCAAAATTCATAATCGGCCCGATTCCGACTTTATTTTCCTTAATTCCATCCCAGAAATTTTTTACACCGATTCCAATCGGAGTCACAGCTCCCATTCCTGTTACAACTACCCGTTTCATCCGTTTTTCCTTTCCGTTATCTGTCCCATTTATCACAAAGCGAATTAATCTGGTCCGCAAACTTCGCCAGGTCTTTATTCGCCATTCCCTTACATTTTCTGATTACAGTCATCAGGCGCTCACCCGCAATTACCAGCCTGTCAAAGACAGCAGAACCTGTACGGGCCTTCGCTTTCTTTTCCGCAAGCCGGCGGCTTCCCTCCGCCACCTGTTTTCCGGTCAGAAGGTCATAGGCATCCCCGCTATACGGCGCCGTTGCATCAAACCCCGCTTCCGATGATATACATTCTGCAAAGCTTACTGCCGCACTTTCCTCGCCATGTACAACAAAAACTTTTTTCGGTGGTTGTTGAAACGCGCGTATCCACTGCAGCAGATGCTCTTTGTCGGCATGGCCGCTGATACCGGGCAGATTTACAACGGCAGCCCTGACATCGATTACTTCCCCGAAAAGCTTTACTGTTTTCGCACCGCCAAGGAGCATATGCCCCAGCGTTCCCGGAACCTGGTAACCGACAAAAAGTATGGTGGAATCCCTGCGCCATAAATTATGCTTTAAGTGATGCCTGATCCGTCCGGCCTCGCACATGCCGGATGCAGAAATAATCACCTTCGCCCGCGAATCATAATTAATCATTTTGGATTCTTCGCTGGAAACTGCAACCTTCAGTCCCGGAAACTGAATCGGGTTGGTTCCCGACTGAATCAGTTTAAGTGCATCCCCTGAAAAACACTCCGCCACATTTTTGTGGAAAATACTGGTTGCTTCCACCGCCAGCGGGCTGTCGATATATACTTCAAAATTCTTAAATTCCGGCAGAAGATTTTCGGTCTTAATACGCCTCATATAAAACAGCATTTCCTGCGTACGCCCGACGGAAAACGCAGGAATCACAAGATTTCCCCCCTTTTTAAACGTCGACTTCATGACCCCGGCAAGCTCGGCGGCATAATCCGGCGGCGTCTGGTGGTTCCGGTTTCCATATGTAGATTCCATAATGACATAATCCGCATCTGTAATGTACTCCGGATCCCGGATTAACGGTCGGTTTCCATTTCCAATATCGCCGGAAAACACCAGTTTTCTGGTTTCATTTTCCTCTGTCACCCAGATTTCAATGGACGAAGAACCCAGAAGATGCCCGGCATCCACAAAGCGGATCTTTAAACCTTCACAGACTGTAATTTCCGAATGGTAATCACATGGCACAAAATGCTGCATTACAGACTGTGCATCTTCCAGGCTGTAAAGCGGCGTCACTTCCGGCTGTCCGGCACGGCGCGCCTTGCGGTTTTTCCATTCTGCTTCAAATTCCTGAATGTGTGCAGAATCCTTAAGCATGATATCACAAAGTTCACAAGTCGCCTTTGTGGCATAAATTTTCCCACGGAACCCATGGTTATATAAAAGTGGCAGCAGCCCGGAATGGTCGATATGCGCATGCGTAATGAACACATAGTCAATCAGCGCGGCATTCACCGGAATTTCCTGGTTTACATATAAATCAGGCCCCTGCTCCATCCCGCAGTCCACAAGAAAATGTTTATCAGCAAATGAGACATAATGACAGCTTCCTGTCACTTCCCTGTCCGCCCCCAAAAACTCCAGTAACATATATAATCCCTCCTTACGGTTTGGTCACAAGGCATCCTTACGGTATACCGAATCCCTCCTTATGACAGATTATATCATATTATATCACCAAAGCAAATACAAACCATGACTAATTTTTCCGGATTAATTTTTCTGGATTTCTTTTTTCAGGCGGAGAATAATTTTCTTTTCAATCCGGGATATGTAGGACTGGGAAATTCCAAGATGGTCCGCAACCTCCTTCTGCGTCATCTCCTTTCCGTCTTTCCTGCCAAGTCCGTAACGCATGCAGATGATTTCCTTTTCCCGCGGCACCAGCTTATCAACTGCGGATTTTAACATCCCGATTTCCGCTTCGTTTTCAATATCACGGTATATAATGTCCTCATCTGTACCCAGGATATCCGAAAGCAGAAGCTCGTTTCCGTCCCAGTCCACATTTAGCGGTTCATCAAAGGACACTTCCAGTTTAACCTTATTGTTTCTCCTGAGATACATGAGAATTTCATTTTCTATGCAACGCGAGGCATATGTGGCAAGCTTGATTTTTTTCCCCGGATTAAAGGTATTGATTCCCTTAATCAGCCCGATTGTGCCAATAGAAATCAAATCCTCCACACAGATTCCGGTATTCTCAAATTTTTTCGCAAGGTAAACCACAAGTCTTAAATTGTGCTCAATCAGCATTTTTTTTGCATCATCCCTTGAAAAATTATCCCCGCAGGACTGTGTGCCCGAAAGCGCGACCAGGCATTTCTGCTCTTCTTCTTTCTCCAGGGGCGGCGGAAGAACCTCCGAACCACCGATATAAAAAACCTCGTTTTCCGCTATCATCATTCGCATTTTCCCAATTTTTTCCATTACCACACCAAAAATTTTAAACATCATTATTACCTTCTTTGTTTATATTGTATTATTAATTGTCAACCACAACCGAATTAAGGATAACCTGATAAGGTTTTCCATCAAGCAGACCGTCTTGTGCCCTTCCTACCCAGGGGGCAGCATAAACTTTGCGGCACCGCTTATCTTCAATCCGCATTTCGTCCAGGCAGCAGATATAAACCAGCCCCTCTTCTGTACCGAGCGCCTGAAATGAAATCAGCTTAAACTCCGGTTCGTCATCCTTTAAAAGCCCCTTTAGTACTGCAGGACTGATAATATGTACCGGTTCCCCGGACAGAGGAACACACAGCCGGTTCCCTGAATCATAAAGTCCCATACAGGTTACGCTTCTTCCATGATAGGTAAACGAAACCTGCATCTGCCGTTTCTGCAGGTCATAGGAGGAAATCAGCATCTGCACCAGCGTCCGGGTAATAATAAGTACAAGCACACAGATGTATATATGCAGGCTCTGGATTCCTGTCAGATTGTAAACCGCTGTCACAGCGCCATTTAACAACAGGATGGATAACCAGCTTGTGCCTGTTTCAAGTATAAAAAAACGCACTGTACAGCGTCCGAATGCCAGAAACAGCATAAACGGAACGACAAAAAACGCAATTCCGCTTACTGCAGGGGCATACCCGGGCAGCATAAGATAAAACACCAGGGACAGGATGGCACCAAGAGCAGCGGAAACAGCCATTCGAAGCTGCAAAAACCTCACCTGCCGTTTACAGAATATATGGGTTATGGACAGGACGATCAGATTCATCAGAAAATTCTGTTCTAGGAAAACATCAACATAGAATACATAAATAAAAATCACCTCCTGCATCTGCCATTATAGAGGATATAATCTCTGTAATTTGGCAGAAACAGGAGGTTTTATTTCAAAATTTATTTTCTAATTTCGACATAAAAACAGTTCAGCCGCCGGCTGAACTGTAAAAGGAATCTTTTTTAAGATCTTCTTGGATTTTTAAGGAAATCCGGAATATTGATTTCAACCGGCTTTACAGTGCTTTCCGGCTGTTTCGGCTTCTGGATTCCGGAATATGTAGATGGCGCTGGCGGCGGAGGGGTCGGTCTTGATGCCCCGGCGTTTCCAAAACCGGACGGTGCGGCTGTACGGTTCAAAAGTCCGGTAGCACCCGGGCGCGCCTGCGTGGTTGTGGTCTGGTTCGGATATACCATGCGGTTTCCAATGCCGGACGGAACCGGTTTTTTGTTCTTTTCCTCAATTCCTGTCGCAATGACGGTAATCGTAACCTCATCCGTCATGGTCTCATCATACTTGGCACCAAAGATTACATTTGCCTCTTCGCCAGCCAGATCCTCCACATAACTTGCCGCCTCATTGGCATCTGTCAGTGAAATATCCCCGGAAATATTGAAAATCAAGTGCGTTGCACCATTAATCGTCGTTTCAAGAAGAGGGGAAGCGATGGCAAGCTTCACGGCTTCAATCGCCTTGTCATCTCCCTTGGCGTTTCCAATACCTATATGTGCCATGCCCTTGTCCTTCATAACTGTCTGAACATCCGCAAAATCCAGGTTAATCAATGCCGGCAGGTTGATAAGGTCTGTAATTCCCTGTACCGCCTGCTGTAAAACTTCATCAGCTTTCTTTAACGCATCCGGCATGGAAGTACGTCTGTCCACAATCTCCAGAAGCTTGTCATTCGGAATTACAATCAGGGTATCCACGTTCTCTTTGAGCCTCTCAATGCCGGAAATTGCGTTAATCATACGCTTCTTTGCTTCAAATTTAAACGGCTTCGTTACAACGCCGACAGTCAGAATCCCCTGCTCTTTTGCAATCTTGGCAACGACAGGAGCCGCTCCGGTACCGGTACCGCCTCCCATTCCGCAGGTAACGAATACCATCTGCGCCCCCTTGACCGCTGCTGATAACTCCTCGGCACTCTCTTCAGCCGCTTTCTCACCAATCTCCGGCTGCGCTCCGGCGCCCAGTCCTTTCGTCAGTTTCTCACCAATCTGTATTAAAGTAGGAGCCTTGCAGAGCTGAAGCGCCTGCTTGTCTGTGTTTACTCCTATAAACTCTACACCACCTATATTCTCATCAATCATGCGGTTCACAGCATTATTTCCGGCACCGCCTACACCAAGTACGATAATTTTGGCACCAGATTCTGCCTCTGTTGTCCGAATCTCCAGCATGGTTCTTCCTCCTCTTTCTTTATCTGATAGTCTATCATATAATTTTTCCTGCAAATAATCAACAGAAAATTATGATTTTTTCTTATCTTTTTTCTTTCCGCCCGTTTTTTCACCCTCTATGTCAAAAACAATATTGGTGGTTTCCTCGGTCCAGTTCTCCAGATGCAGGGTTCCTTCCATGCCGGAAAGTTCCGGTTTAATCTTTGCCAGACGCTCCACCTTCTGCGTCAGAAACTCCATGGATCCCAATTCGACACGGATTTTGCCGTAAAGCAGCTCCGGTTCATGCTCCCCGCCGTAGACCACGGCATCCGCTACCAGTGAATTCCGCTTTAAGACCTGCGTCAGCATCAGGATTTCCCTTAATCTTCCTTCCTTAATGGGAAGTTTTTCATACAATACCACACGGTCACAGTCGATTCCCACTATCTGCGGAGTATCTCCGATAATCCTTGATGAGGTCTCCACAACGATTCCGTCCTTGTCAAAATATGCGTTTTCGTCAATCGAGGGGATATACAGATAGCCCATCGTACCCTTTTCATACACCTGTATGGTCAGCGTCTGCGGATCTTTTAAGCTGACTTCCATCGTATCCACAAAAGGAATCTCCTGTGTGTCCACAAATTTGTACTTCAAAAACACATACAGGGAATTCCACGAATGTTCATCGTTTAATACTGCTTTTTTAATTACATCCGCATCATAAAGCTGGTTTCCCTGCACCTTTACATGCTTCACAGTGAATACATTCAAAACAATAAAGACCGCGGCTGCAGCAAACAACAGAAAAACCAGAATTCCCTTAAGTATTCTTTTTATATTTCGTCTTCTTCTTCTTTTTTCCCTAATCATTTCCTACCCAGATTTTTCCTGCCTAAATTTTCCCTGCCTGGTCTATTGATTCCAGACGTATTCCTTTCGACACCGAAAGTACCAGCCCCATTTCCGACATAAGAAACACCAGTGAAGTTCCGCCATAACTGAAAAACGGCAGCGTGACCCCGGTATTTGGAATCGTATTTGTGACTACTGCAATATTTAAAATTACCTGGATTGCCATATGCGACATGATTCCGGTCACAAGCAGAGCCCCGTAAAGGTCTTTTGCATTGTTGGCAATCACCATCATCCGCCAGAGCATCAGCATATACAGTAAGATTACGCAGACTGCGCCAAAGAGCCCGAGTTCCTCACATACAACCGAAAAAATCATGTCGTTCTGGATTTCCGGTATGTTTCCCATTTTCTGAAGACTCTGCCCCAGCCCCTTTCCGAAAAGTTTTCCGGAACCGATAGCATAAAGCGCCTGCCTTGTCTGAAAGCCCGCATCCCCGGCATTTTCCGGATCCAGCCATGCGTTGACACGTTCCCCCCTGTAACCTACAAACATAATGAACAAAACCGCAGTGATTACCCCGGTCAGCCCCAGTGCAATAAACTGCAGGTACTTCGGGCTGGAAACAAAAAGCATGCAGACAGCAATTCCAAAGATAATGACCGCCGTACTCAGATTTCCTTTTGCCACCACAAGAAACAGCGGCAGGAGAAATGCCCCGACTTTGACGACATTTTTAAAATTTGCCATCTGTTTCGGAATTTTTTCAATGAGCATTGCAAGAAAGAGTATTACCGCAATTTTTGCAAACTCGGACGGCTGAAAGCTTAACGGTCCAAGGTTCAGCCAGCGCGCCTGCCCATGGGAACTTCTGACCAGATACGGAATCGGAAACATCACAAGCGTGCATAAAATAAACGAAATAATATATGCAAACGTCCCCAGCTTTCTCCAGCGGCGGTAATTCACCTTTGCAAAAAAAATCATGGGAATGCTTCCGATTATGATATTGCGGATCTGCAGTTTCAGGTAATGGGCGCTGTCGCCAAATTTGTTCGCTGAAGTATAAGAACTGGAACTGTACAGCATAACCAGCCCGAAACACAACAGAAACACAATTATAAAAAGCAGGTTATAATCAAAATATGCTGTCTTTTTATCCCCTCTTTTCTTTCCAGACACCAGACTACTCCTTTAATCCATGAACAATCTCTTTAAAAATCCTTCCGCGCTCCTCATAATTCGGGAACATTCCCCAGCTTGCGCATGCCGGGGACAATAATACCGCATCGCCCGAAACTGCATGATTATAACAGAAACGGACTGCATCTTCCAGTGTGGATACACGCACGGTATCCTTAAATCCGTGCCTGTGTGCGCAGATTTCTATTTTTTCTGCAGTCTGCCCCAAAAGTACCAGTTTTTTTACTTTGCCGTCAAAGGCTTCAATCCATTCGTCATATTCGGACTGTTTGTCATAACCGCCCCCTATCAGAAATGTCGGACGGTTCATCGCACGGATACCCTGAATCGCCGCATCCGGATTCGTACCCTTGGAATCGTTATAATAGCGGACGCCGCGCTTTTCGGTCACAAATTCAATCCTGTGCTCCACCGCCTGGAAGGTCTTAAGCACTTTGGTTATCTTTTCCAAAGGCACACCGAAACTTATGCTGATGGCACATGCCGCCATCACATTTTCGTAATTATGCCGCCCTAAAAGATTTAATTCGCCGGTCGTGATGATATGGGTACTTTTCCCCTCCTTCGCCATATAAATACTTCCATCCTCCAGGTAAAAACCGTCTTTTAACCTGCGGCTGCTGCTGAAATATACGGCACGGGCGTTTGTGCGCTCCCCGAACGCACGGAGTTCTTCGTCCTCGTAATTTAACACACAGACCTGCTCCCCTGTCTGGTTTTTCGTGATGGCTTCCTTGGTTTTAATATAACATTCCATCGTATGGTGCCGGTTCAGGTGATCCGGCGTGATATTTAAAATCGCGGATACATCCGGGCAGAAAGTATGAACTGTCTCAAGCTGAAAGCTGCTGATTTCCGCAACCGTAACGGTATCCTCTGTCATTGTCGCAGCCTCTGAAGTATAGGGAATCCCAATATTCCCAACCATTCTGACATCCTTAAAATAATTCTTAAAGATGGCTGCGGTAAGGGCAGTCGTGGTCGTCTTACCGTTGGTTCCCGTAATTGCAGCCACACGCCCTTTTCCCATAAAATATGCCAGCTCTATTTCTCCCCAGATAGCAACGTTCTGCGCCCGCAGCCGCTCCACCATCGGGATATCCGTCGGAATTCCCGGACTTAGTACCGCAACAGAAAATTCACGCATCTGTTCCTCCGGCAGTTCCCCCAGAATCAGCGGAACCTCCGAAAGGCCCGGATTGTTTTTCCGGAATTTTTCGGTATCCAGTTCTTTATTTGCATCATAAATAACTGTATCTATCTTTTTTTCCAGTAACAATTCTGCTGCTGCGACCCCGCTGACGCCGGTTCCCGCAACCAGAACTTTTTTATCCTCAATTTTCATTTCAAAATCCTCCCATAGTATCTGTAACTATTTTAAGCGATTTTTCACTCTATTTCAAGATAGGGCAGAATGTTTTCAAAGATTTCCCTTGCGACCGGGGCTGCAATCGTTCCTCCGTAATACACACCCTGCGGATTTCTTATGATGACAAGGGCAAGAACTTTGGGATTATCTGCCGGAGCAAAACCTAAAAAGGAGGATATGTAGCGGTTTGCCGAGCGTGGCAGAGTCTGTGAGGTCGCCGTTTTTCCCCCGATGGAATACCCTTCGATATATGCCTTGTTTCCGCCTCCCTCGGACACTACTTTTTCCAGAAGGAACCGCATTGTTTCCGAAGTGCCGCTGCTTACCACCCCTTCCCGTGTTTCATAGGAAAATTTTTTGACCACATTGCCGTCTGCATCCTCCACCTGCACCCCAAGATGCGGCGTTACCCGTTTCCCTCCATTTATTATAGAAGAAACTGTAGTCGCAAGCTGGATGGGTGTAATCTGGAACGACTGGCCGAACGAAACCGTGGCAAGCTCCACAAGCCCGATATTTTCACGCTTATGCATAATCGTGGCAGCTTCTCCCGGCAGGTCGATTCCCGTTTTCCCAAGCAGTCCGAACTGTTCAAAATAATCGTAAAAGCGTTCAGAGCCAATCCGCAGCCCAACATTTATAAACACCGGATTGCAGGAGTTCTCAATTCCTTCCACAAAGGTTTCCGCCCCATGTCCGGTTGTTTTATGGCAGCGGATCCTTCTGTCCTCTACAACAATATAACCCGGACAGTTAAACGTATCCTTAAGCGTTACCACTTTTTCCTCAAGAGCAGCCGATGCCGTAATAACCTTAAACGTGGACCCCGGCTCATAGGTATCGTTAATACAGTGGTTTCTCCACATCTGGTTACAGTAATCCTGCTCATTATCCGTATTCTGGTACTGGGACAGTTCCCCTGTCAGGGTAAACGGTTCGTTCAGGTTAAATTCCGGATAGTCCACCATCGCAAGTACTTCGCCATTGGACGGATTCATCACAAGGATACTCACGGAATCCGCTTCTTTCTGGATATAGGCCTTCTGGGCTGCCTGCATGGCAAACATCTGGATATTATAATCCAGGGAGGTCCGCAGATTGTTTCCGGCAACCGGTTCAATCCGTTCCTCACCGACATTATCCACTTCCACCCCGCGGGCATCCGTTGTAGTTAATATGGTTCCGTTCGTTCCTTCCAGATACTTATCGTATACGGATTCCAGCCCGATAATCCCCTGGTTATCCCCCCCGGTAAAACCCAGGACTTTGGATGCCAGGTCATCAAACGGATATTCTCTTTTGTAATCCTCATCCACCTTGACGCCGGAATAGCCATAGGACAAAATGCGGTTTCCCGTTTCTTTGTCCACATTACTTTTAATTTTCTCAATTGAGGAATATTTTTCGACACGCCTTCGCACTTTTTCTTCCGGTAAATCCAGCTCTTTTGCCAGCATTGCAATTACACCTTCGCTGTCGTTAATCTGGTTATGTATAACGGAAATCGTGCATACCGACTGGTTTCCTGCAAGCACCACCCCGTTTGCATCAAGGATTTTTCCGCGGGCAGCTTTAATCTGGCGTTCCCTCTGCTGTACATCCGCCGCCAGTTTTGAGTAATGGTTACCACGAAAAAGCATAAGATATACCAGCCGCCCGGCCACAATACACGCACATAAAAGCACTGCAAAAAAGATGACACAGATTTTTTTCCGGTGGAAAGTTTTGTTAGGTTCCATAATAACCGCCCTGCATATACCCTTCTAAACAGTATATGCCGTTTTTATTCCCGGGTTCCTTTTTTTGCTTTCTTTTTTGCCAGCGGTCAGCGCCTTTTCCTGTACTGCTCATCCTCCCCCGTCACATCAAATCCCTTGTTTTGTCCGGTTTTCTTTTCATCCGGATAGATATTCATATAAGGAAATGCTTCTTCTAATATTTCCCGTACAATATTCTGTGCAAAATAGCTGTGTGCCTGGTCTTTTACATTCGGCTCATCCACAACACAGTAAATCACAATCTGCGGGTTTTCATACGGTGCAAATCCAATAAAGGAAACCAGGTACTGTTTGTCTTTACGCGGCTGCTTCTGGGCCGTGCCCGTCTTTCCGCCCATGGAATAACCGTCCACCTTTGCAGTGCTTCCGGTTCCTTTTGACACCACATCATACATATAATCCTTTATCTGCGCACTGGTACTTTCGGAAACAGTCTGCCTGACCACCTTCGGCTCCACCGTGGAAATGGTATTGCCAAGACAGTCCTGTATCTTTGTCACAATATGCGGCTGGTAACAGTTCCCCCCGTTTACCAGAGAGCAGAAAGCACCTGCCATCTGAACCATGGTGCAGTTATAGTTCTGTCCAAAAGCATTTGTTGCAAGATCCACCGGGGTAATCTTGTCCAGTGTATAGATAAGGGACGCTGTATTTGCCTCACCCGGCTGGTCTATTCCGGTTTTCTGCCCAAACCCGAAAATACTCTGGTATTCCAGAAAATTTTCTTTTCCTATTTTATAGCTCATCTGCATAATGGCATCATTGCAGGAATCCATCAGCGTTTTTCTCACGCTTTCTTTTCCATGTCCGCTTCTTAGCACACAGTTTACTTGTTCATCACCAAACATTTCATATCCGTCGCATTCAAAAGACATTTTGTCTTTTACTGTTCCGGTTTCCAGTCCGCATGCAACCGTAAACGGCTTCTGTACAGAACCAGGCTCATAGGTTTCTGTCACGCAGTAGTTCTGCCAGAGCCGGTTTAAAGTGTCCATCTGCTGTTTATCCGTCATGTTGTCAATTTCTTCTTTTGTGTACAGATTTTCCAGGCTCCTCGGATTATTACAGTCAAACCCGGGGGCTTTCGCCATGGCAAGCACTTCCCCATTATTCGGATTCATCACAATAACCGCCGTATTTGCGCTGCCTCTTCCCGCATGGTAATTATCCGTGTAAGCCTCATTGAATTCTTCTATTTTTTTCTCCACAATAGACTGGATATTTACATCAATGGAGCAGACAAGCGTATTGCCGTCCTGTGGGGATATCACGTTTTTTTCCAGATCACTGTCCGCATTTAAGTATCCGTATTCCCTGCCGTTGACGCCATTTAATATATCATCATAGTAATTTTCCAGTCCGCATATTCCCACATCCCCTTCCGAAGTGAATCCAATCACAGAGCATGCCAGCGAATCATACGGATAAGTTCTCAAAAATTCTTTTTCAAACCACACGCCTTTTATATACGTATTCTTTTTCTTTCCCTTTTTATCCACCTCATTTTCCAGTTCCACAAATGGCTGCACCTCGGCATAGGGAACTTTTCTGGCAAGCACAATATAACGGCTGTCCTTATTCTCCTGCGTATATTTTTCCAGTTCCTTTTTGTCCAGTTCCGGGAAACATGAAACAAGTGCGTCAATCGTAGGCTTTATGTACTCTTTCTTATCAGTAACAACACTGCAGTCTAAAATCACATTATAAACAGCCACACTTGTAGCAAGTACCGTACCAGAGCGGTCTTCAATATCCCCCCTCTGGTAAGGAAGCGTCTTGCTGTCGTATGACTGCATGGATAACACCTTTTTTTCGTATTTTTCGCCTTTTGTATGCTCAATGTACATCAGCTTTCCAATCAGAAAACAGAGTACTGCAAGGATTAAGGAAAACAGGGTCATTAATTTAACCCTCATAGTCCGGCTGAATTTTTTGACTGGTTTTTTTCTTTTTCGTTTTCGTGTCCGTGCCATGGATTTCTCCTACTTCTACTTCTCTTCCGGAATATCGCTGTACTGGTCCATAAAATTATTATTATCAACCGTATAATAAATAATCTGGTCTTCTTTCGGATAAGACATTCCCAGCTTGTTGACTGCCTCATCCTTTACATGGTTTAAATCAAGGGAAGTAACCGCATTCTTATACCTTGCATCGTTGTCAGCGCGAAGGTCAACCGTTTTGTCCTGCAGGTTTTCAATGTTCTGCATCCGGGTAGTCAGCCTTGACTGCATATCTACAAGCATAACCGCCATAATGGCCACTGCAAATACACATGCGGTAAGGAAAAAGACATATCCGCGGTTCATCTCCATCGCTCTCTGCCGGTTTCTTCTGGCTGCATTCCTGCGTCTTTTACGCCGTCTGACCTCCTCTATTTCTTCCTGTGTTCTGCCGTCACGGCGTACTGGTGATTCCAGTTCACGAACAGTATTCCCATTAACATAATATTTTTTTGTCATAATCCCGTCCTGCCTTTGCTGTTATTTTTATCAATCCTTAACTGTTCGTTCAAAGACACGAAGCTTTGCACTCTTTGAACGGCTGTTTTCTTTTTGTTCCTCCTCCGATGGAATGATGGGCTTTTTTACCACAAGTCTTCCCATGGATTTTTTTCCGCATACACATACCGGAAAGTCCGGCGGACAGGTACATGGATTCTCATTCTTCTTAAATGCAGATTTTACAATTCTGTCTTCCAGGGAATGGAATGTTATCACACATAATCTTCCACCATCATTTAACAACGCAATCATCTCGTCCAGATGCTCTTTTAACACATCCAGTTCATGGTTTAATTCAATCCGGACTGCCTGAAAAGTTCTCTTGCCGGGATGCCCGCCCGTCACCTGCACCTTCATCGGAATTGCACCTTTTATAATTTCATTCAGTTCTCCTGCCGTTTCAATTACTTTCTCTTTTCTTGCCTTTACAATGTGTTTTGCAATATTCTTCGCGAAACGGTCTTCCCCGTAATCACGGATCATCCTGTACAGTTCCGTCTCACTGTATCCGTTTACAATATCCTTTGCAGTGACCGTCTGGTTCCTGTCCATCCGCATGTCTAACGGTGCGTCAGCATACCGGTAGGAAAATCCCCTGTCCGCTGAATCAAGCTGAAATGAGGATACTCCAAGGTCAAGAAGGATTCCATCCACACGTTCAATCCCTAACGATTCAAGCACGTCCTTCATTTCGGAATAATTGCTCTTTACGATTGTCACTTTATCTTTATGTTCCCTCAAACGCTCTGTGGCTGCAGCAACCGCGTCTGCATCCTGGTCAATGCCAATCAGGCGTCCGCTGGTAAGACGTTTGCAGATTTCAAGGGAATGTCCACCCCCGCCAAGGGTTCCGTCCACATAAATTCCTTCGGGACGAATGCGCATCTGTTCAATTGTCTCCTGTAAAAGGACGGATGTATGTTTGAATTCCATGATTCGCCTCCTCAGATTCCAATTCCCAGTTCTGCCATATGTTCTGCTATATCGTCCATATCATCGAAATCGTTATTTTCAAGGTATCTTTCCTTACTCCAGATTTCCACGCGGCTGTATACGCCGACAGATACGACTTCCTTGTCGATTCCTGCATACTCGCGCAGATTTGCCGGAAGGTTGATTCTGCCCTGCTTGTCCACCTCGCAGTTTGCTGCGCCTGCGAAGAAGAAACGCATAAATTTCCTTGCGTCTTTGGAGGTAAGCGGCTTTTCACGCAGGCTTTCTTCGATACGCTGCCATTCTTCAAGGGAGTATACAAATAAACATCCGTCCAGTCCTTTGGTAACAACAAATTCGTTTCCAAGCTGTTCCCGGAATCTGGACGGAACAATCAGCCTGCCTTTGGCATCGACTGAATGATTGTATTCACCCATGAACATGGCGCTCACCTCCCCACCTGTAATAATACTCAGGTGCATCCGCCTGTCCATAAGCAATCGTCAAATAAGTTATCCACCTATTTATCAACTTATCCACCACTTTGCACCACTGAATGGTATAATCACTCCACCATCTACCACTCTGTTACCATCATACTCCCAAAATGCCCAAAAATCAAGGTTTTTGCAAGGTTTTTAAAGTATTTTTTCGTGAATACAACATCTTGTGGTCAGTATTTTTTCACCATACAAAAGCATTCAATAACAAAAAACACCCGTTCGGATACCATTCTGCGGCAGTATAATATCCAAACAGGTGTTTTTTATAACTGTTTTTGTAACTATTCAGAACCACACCCTGGAATAGTTACCTGTTTTTGTTTTTATTTTTATTCTTTCATTCCTTCCACATGTTTCCCCTTCGGGTTTTTTATATGCCAGACAGCAATCCATACAATGGAAATGACGGAAAGCAGGGCTGCTACCAGCATGGATACCGGAAGCTTCGTCCCTGGCAGAAAAAGCTGGTCGGTTCTTATGGATTCAATCCAGAACCGCCCTGCCCCATAGCCGAGCAGATAAAGGAGGAAAACCTCACCGTCAAAACGTTTGCGGTACGTAAACCACACCAAAAAAACGGTTAACATCAGGTTCCATGCCGATTCATACAGAAAAGTCGGATGAACCTGTATATAAGTTCCCCCGTCATTAATGATATGCTCCGCCAGTTCTTCCGTGATATCGGACTGCCTTACGGCAGAAACCGGAAGCTGCATTGCAAACAGACCGTCGGAGTATCCGCCAAACACTTCCCTGTTAAAAAAATTCCCCCATCTTCCGACTGCCTGTCCCAGCACAAGCCCCAGTCCCGCGGTATCATAAAGCTGCCCCACCGGCAGTTTCTTTACTTTGGAAAATACAAACACGGTCAGAATCCCCGCCAGTACTCCCCCGTATATTGCAAGTCCCCCCTGCCTGAGGTTAAAGATACTTAAAAGGTCATCTTTATATAAATCCCACCGGAATATGACATAATAGAGCCTTGCCCCAATGACGGAACAGATAATGGCGATAACCGCAAGATCCATATAGGTATCGGGGTTCTGCCCGGTTTTTTTTGCCATATGGCAGACAAGCATAAGACCCGCAAGCATTCCTGCGGCAATCACAATTCCATAATAGGCAATGGAGAAGTTTCCAATCATGATGTTTTTTCCCACATGTTCCAGATAGATATGTAAATTTGGAAAATTGATACTGTAATCCATTCTTCTTTCCTTTCTACAACGAAAAGGGGATGGCAGATACCATCCCTTTTCCTAAAACCCGTGTACTGTGTCACTGGCAGCTGCATGCAAAGCTTCCACACTCGGTTTCCCTGCAGCTGTCTGCATGTCCACCTACAATTCCGATATGGTCTGCAGCACACTTCTCATGGTCATTGAAGTGGCACTCACAGGCATCACACAGCACGTCTGTGTTCTTTTCAGCTTTCTGTGTGGAATTACTACAGCCACATCCTTTCGGGGCAAAGCTGCCGCAGCAGGTCTCTGACGGTGTTTCCGCCCTGATACCCTCTACATGGATATCAGTTCTTTTACAACAGTTGTCATCATTGTATGCACAGTTGACTACATTACAATCCAGTTTTGTCATAATCACATACCTCCTGGTTTTCCTTTGGATTCCAGAATAGTATGTCCATTTCTGTTTATTTTATGTTTTCCTGCGGCTGTTCTTTTCGTATTTCCTTTGTACGGATTTCCTCACTGATCTGACCGATAAAATCAGCAAGCGGTTTTACACCCTCATCCCCTGCAAAACGGCTTCTGACGGACACTGTACTGTCTGCTTCCTCCTGCTGTCCAACCACAAGCATGTACGGCAGCTTGTCCAGTCTTGCTTCACGGATTTTATAGCCAATTTTTTCTGCACGGCTGTCAACGGTTGCATCAATATGGTTTTTCTTAAGCTCCGCAGCAACCTTTTGGGCATAATCATTGTATTTATCGGAAATTGGAAGCACGCGCACCTGCTCCGGACACAGCCATGTCGGGAACTTGCCCGCATAATGTTCAATCAGCCATGCAAGTGTACGCTCATAACAGCCCATGGAAGTTCTGTGGATAATGTACGGACGAACTTTTTCCCCATTCGCATCAATAAAATACATATCGAACTGTTCGGCAAGAAGGGCATCCCACTGGATTGTAATCATGGTATCATCCTTACCGTAAACATTTTTCGCATTGATATCTACCTTCGGACCGTAAAAAGCAGCTTCTCCCACATCCTCGACAAAATTAATATCCAGTTCCTGCAGAATACGGCGAATATGCCCTTCGGTTTCTTCCCATACCTCCGGCTCTCCCATATATTTTTCCCTGTTGTCAGGATCCCATTTGGAAAGGTGATAGGTCACATCCCCTTCAAGCCCGAGCGTTTGTAAGACATATTTTGCCAGTGCCATACAGCCCTTGAACTCTTCCACCATCTGATCCGGACGCACCACAAGATGCCCCTCTGTAATCGTAAACTGTCTGACACGGGTAAGTCCGTGCATCTCTCCGGAATCCTCGCAGCGGAACAGCGTGGAAGTCTCGCTCATGCGCATCGGCAGGTCCCTGTACGAACGCTGCTCATTTTTGTATACATAATACTGGAACGGACAAGTCATCGGCCGCAGCGCAAATACCTCTTTGTCCATTTCCTCATCGCCAAGCACAAACATACCGTCCTTATAGTGATCCCAGTGTCCCGACATTTTATACAGGTCTGATTTTGCCATAAGAGGCGTTCTGGTACGGACATAACCCCACTCATTATCCTCAAGGTCTTCAATCCACCGCTGCAGCTTCATAATCATCTTTGTCCCCTTCGGGGTAAAAAGCGGCAGTCCCTGTCCAATTACATCAACAGTGGTGAACAGTCCCATTTCACGGCCAAGCTTGTTATGGTCGCGCTGCTTTGCATCCTCCAGCTTTGCAAGATGCTCTTTTAATTCTTCTTTTTTGTTAAAAGCCGTACCGTAAATTCTCTGCAGGCGCGCCTTGTTGGAATCACCTCTCCAATATGCCATGGAAGAAGATAAAAGCTTGTACGCCTTTACGCCCTTTGTACTCATCAGATGCGGTCCTGCGCATAAATCCACAAAGCCGCCCT